>CAZFFA010000131.1:0-7951 GCA_964517955.1 uncultured Jutongia sp.
TCTTATATCATTTATGCGTCATACGTATAAAAAAGCAGACATCGAAATTTATTCAAAGTTCAAAGTACCTTTGACATACTATTCTTTTTAATGTAAAATTTTTTACATATTAAAATTGACCAGCGTACTGTATCATTTGGCGAAATACCAATAATAAAGTATATCAGACAGGCTTGAAATTAAATATTTATGAGGAAAGGGCTAAATAGACATGAAAACATCAGATTTTGACTATGAACTGCCAGAGGAACTTATTGCGCAGGATCCTCTTGAAGATAGAACTGCGTCAAGACTTTTAGTTTTAGATAAAAAAACCGGAGAAAGAAAGCATACGATATTCCATGAAATAATAGATTATCTCAATCCCGGTGACTGCCTTGTAATAAACAATACAAAAGTTATACCTGCAAGACTTATAGGCGAGAGGGAAGAAACAGGCGGCAAAGTTGAAGTTCTTCTTTTAAAAAGGAAAGAAAATAATATATGGGAGACACTTGTAAAACCGGGCAAAAAGGCAAGACCGGGTACAAGACTTGTATTTGGCGGTGGTCTTTTACATGCGGAAGTTAAGGAAGTTGTAGAAGAGGGCAACAGGCTTATACAATTTGAATATGAAGGCATATTTGAAGAAATTCTTGATAAACTTGGTCAGATGCCGCTCCCTCCTTATATTACACATGAACTTAAGGACAAGAACAGATATCAGACTGTATATGCCAAATATGAGGGTTCGGCAGCAGCACCTACAGCAGGTCTTCATTTTACAACAGACCTTCTTGAACGTATTGAGAAAAAGGGAATAAATATTGCAAGGGTTACACTTCACGTAGGACTTGGAACCTTCAGACCTGTCAAAGTAGATGATGTAACAAAGCATCACATGCATACGGAGTTCTATCAGGTTACAGAAGAAGCTGCCAATATGATAAATAAGACAAAAGAAGCCGGTGGCAGAATAATATGTGTAGGAACTACAAGCTGCAGAACCATAGAATCAGCAGCAGATGAATCCGGAGTTGTACATGCGGGTGAGGGCGATACTGATATATTTATTTATCCGGGATATAAATTCAAGGTGCTCGACTGTCTTATAACCAATTTTCATCTGCCGGAATCAACACTTCTTATGCTCGTATCTGCACTTGCAGGCAAGGAGCATATAATGGATGCATATAAAGAAGCTGTAGATATGAGATACAGATTTTTCTCATTTGGGGATGCTATGTTTATAACAGATAAAATTGATTAAAAATACGTTATGATGCAAGTGTCAAAATACCTTTTGACCCCAACATCACATTATTAGTAAAAAGGAGAAATGATATGAGCAAAAAAATGCTTTTTGTATACAATCCAATGGCAGGAAAAGAACAGATCCGCAATAAACTTTCTGACATAATACAGACATTCTGCAGAGCAGGATTTGAGGTTACTATATTTGCTACAATGGGAAGAGAAGATGCGACAAAGATTGTAGCAGAAAAAGGCAGAAAATATGATTATGTTGTTTGTTCCGGGGGAGATGGAACCATGAATGAAGTTGCAACGGGTCTTATGAAGATTGAAAGTGAAAAAAGACCTATATGTGGCTACATTCCTGCCGGTACGGTTAATGATTTTGCATCGAGTTTAAAAATACCAAAGATTATGAAAAATGCAGCACAGCTTGTAACACAGGGAAGTGTATTTGAGTGTGATATGGGTATGTTCAACGAAAAATATTTTACATATGTAGCCGGATTTGGAGCATTTACCGAGGTTTCATATCAGACATCACAGGAACTTAAGAATGCGCTTGGAAAGGTGGCATATTTTGTAGAGGGTATGAAGCATATTACAGAGATAAGACCACATCATATGAAGATAGTTTATGATGATGGAATTATAGAGGATGATTTTGTACTTGGCCTTGTAAGCAATTCTGTGTCTGTTGCAGGATATAAGGCATACAGCAAAAAGAGTATTAAGATGGATGATGGTCTTTTTGAAGCACTTTTTATAAGAAATCCTAAAAATCCTATAGAGCTTCAGCAGGTACTCAATGCACTTTTATCAAAGCAGCTTGACGCTGACCAGATGTGTTATGTGAGCAGCAGTTATATACATATTGTAAGTGATGATGATGTACAGTGGACTCTTGATGGTGAAGACGGCGGCGTTTATAGTGAAGTTGAGATGAAAAATCTAAAGCGTGCACTTCCTATCATATGTGACAGACGTGCTTATACAGCAGTTTCATGCAAGCATTATAAAGAATAGAAAATACGAAAGGTTTTGATATGAATATTTACTTTGCACCGCTTGAGGGGGTTGGCGGATATATATTCAGAAATGCACATAAAGATTACTTTAAGTATGTTGATAAATATTTTTCTCCATTCGTAGCTGCAAGAGCTTCGGGGATAATGAAGAAAAAGGAATTAAGAGATATTCTTCCGGAAAATAACGAGGGAATAAATCTTGTACCACAGATTCTGACCAATGATGCAAAAGGATTTTGCAGGGCAGCAGAGCAGATGTCAGAGATTGGGTACAATGAGGTTAATCTCAATCTTGGATGTCCATCGGGAACCGTTGTGGGCAAAGGACGTGATTCAGGTTTTTTAAAGACACCCGATGCACTTGATGAATTTCTGGATGAAATATTTAGTACATGTAAGGTGGATATATCTATAAAGACCAGGATAGGATATTTTGAGCCGGAAGAATTTTATGGTCTTATAAAGATATACAATAAATATCCGGTTCATGAACTTATTATACATCCAAGAACACGTATGGAGATGTACAATGGGTTACCGGAATATGAAATATTTGACGATGCAGTAAGATTAAGTGACAATGTTTTGTGTTATAATGGAGATATAAAAACTGTAGATGATTATAAGATGATAACTGACAGATATACGGGTATCAATAGTGTTATGATTGGAAGAGGGTTCCTTAGAAATCCAAATCTGACTGCATGTATTAAATATGGTGACAGTCTGGACAAGCATATATTAAAGGAATTTCATGACAGACTTTATGGTGACTATCGTGATATATATGATGGAGAGAGAAGTGTTCTTTTTAAGATGAAAGAATTGTGGTTTTATATGGCAGAGGTATTCACTAACTATGAAAAATATCTTAAAAAGATAAGAAAAGTACAGCATCTTAGTGAATATGATGTCATTGTATCTAAATTGTTTAAGGAGCAGGAGATTTTATCATTGTAAAGGAGGGGACTATTATGAAAAAATACAAGAGAATTTTTGTTATAGTAATGGATTCACTCGGAATTGGTGCCATGGAGGATTCTCCTAAGTTTGGTGATATAGGAGTTGATACTCTTGGTCATATAGCAAAGGTACGTGGCGGAATCAATATGCCAAATCTTGTGAAGCTTGGAATGGCAAATCTTCATCCAATGAATGAGGTCAGGCCTACAGATACTCCAAAGGGAAAATTCATGGAAATGAGTGAGGCGAGCAATGGCAAGGACACCATGACCGGTCACTGGGAGATGATGGGACTTAAGATTACAAGGCCTTTTAAAACATTTACAGAGACAGGTTTTCCAAAGGAGCTTATTGATGAACTTGAAAAGCGGACAGGAAGAAAAATAATAGGCAATAAGAGTGCAAGCGGGACAGTTATTCTTGATGAACTCGCAGAGGAAGAAATCAATGAAGACCACCTTATTGTATATACATCAGCAGATTCTGTTATGCAGATATGCGGCAATGAAGAAACGATGGGACTTGATAATCTTTATAAGTATTGTGAGATTGCAAGAGAACTTACAATGAAGGATGAGTGGAAGGTTGGAAGGGTTATTGCAAGACCTTATACAGGAAAGCACAAAGGTGAATTTGTGCGTACCGCCAACAGACATGATTATGCACTGAAACCATTTGGAAAAACTGCACTAAACGCTCTTAAAGATGCAGGTTTTGATGTGATATCAGTTGGAAAGATATATGATATATTTGATGGTGAAGGACTTACAGAATCCAATAAATCAAAAAGTTCTGTTCATGGAATGGAGCAGATTATCGAAATTGCAAAGAGAGATTTTACAGGCCTTTGCTTTGTAAATCTTGTTGATTTTGATGCCCTCTGGGGACATCGGCGCAATCCGAAGGGATATGGTGATGAGATAGAAAGGTTTGATGTTAAGCTTGGAGAATTCCTTGATGGCATGAACGATGATGATCTTGTGATCATAACTGCTGACCATGGCAATGATCCAACATATACCGGTACAGATCATACAAGAGAGAAAGTGCCATTTATAGCATATTCACCATCTATGGAATGTGGTGGAAATATTGGAAAAAGTGATACATTTGCTATTATAGGTGCAACTGTGGCAGATAATTTTGGTTTTGCGATGCCGGAGGGGACTATAGGAAAGTCAGTGTTAAATAAACTGTAATATTCTGCACATATATTTCATATAATAAATGTGATAAAGCTTTAATTATGTTTTTGAAAGTGAGGTATTATGTGTGGAATAGCCGGTTTTTTCAATGGTGGGACTGACTTTACGGCAGCCTACGGTTTCTATAGTGAGATACTCAATAAGATGAAAAAATCTCTTATACACAGAGGACCGGACAGTAGTGGTATTGTTCTTACAAAGAGATGCGGTCTTGCACATACAAGACTTGCGATTATAGATTTGGAAAATGGTATACAGCCTATGATAAGAAAAATATCAGGGCATGATTACCAGATTGTTTACAATGGTGAACTTTACAATACAGAGAAACTAAGAAAGAAATTGATAGACGCAGGATGGAATTTTGTAACTGAATCAGATACAGAAGTCATCCTGCTTTCTTTTTTGCAGTATGGACCGGATTTTGTTGATATGCTTGACGGAATATTTGCTTTTGCAATATATGATGAAAAAAATGAGTGCCTGTACCTGTATAGGGACAGCTTTGGTGTTAAACCGTTATTTTATTTGGTATCAGACGGTACTGTAATATTTGCATCTGAACCAAAAGGCATATTTGAATATCCTGGTGTTGAAGCGGTATTGGATAAAGACGGTTTAAATGAAGTTTTTGGCTTAGGACCGGCAAGGATGCCGGGTTCAGGTGTATTTAAAGATATGTATGAGGTTAAGCCGGGAAATTATAAATGTTTTTCAAGTGATGGAATAAAGACAAAGGAATACTGGCATATAAAGAGCAGACCTCATGAAGATGATTACGATACAACGATTGAAAAAACAAGATATCTTGTAGAAGATGCCATAAAACGACAGATGGTATCAGATGTTGATATATGCACGTTTTTGTCAGGGGGAATTGATTCAAGTCTAGTATCTTCGATATGTGCAGATGAACTTAGAAAGAAGAATAAGAAGCTTGTAACATATTCATTTGACTTTACAGGCAATGATAAATACTTTAAGGCAAATAGCTTCCAGCCATCACAGGATAGGCCGTATGTAGATAAGATGGTAAGATTTATTGACAGTGAACATCATTATCTTGAATGTGATTATATGAGGCAGGCAGATCTTTTAAAAGACTCTGTGGATGGTCATGATCTTCCATGTATGGCTGACATAGATTCATCACTTGTTCATTTCTGCAGAGAGGTAAGTCTTAATCATAAAGTCGTTCTTACCGGTGAATGTGCCGATGAGGTATTTGGCGGATATCCATGGTTTCATCGTGAGAAATTCTTAAATTGTCATACATTTCCGTGGACTCCGGATCTTTCACCGAGAAAGGAACTATTAAGATCGGAACTTGTAGAATGTCTTGGCATGGATGAATATGTGGCTGATATGTATCAGACATCGGTAAATGAGATAGAACTTTTGCCTGAAGAAAATGAGACAGAAAAAAACAGAAGACAGATAGGCTATCTGAATATAAGATTTTTTATGCAGACACTTCTAAATCGCATGGACAGAACAAGTATGCATTCGGGACTTGAAGCCAGAGTACCATTTGCCGATAGGACACTGGTTGATTATATATTCAATGTTCCGTGGGAGATGAAAGCAAAATCAGGAATTGTAAAGAATGTCTTAAGGCAGGCATCGAGGGGGAAAGTACCGGATGAAGTTTTATTCAGAAAAAAGAGCCCATATCCAAAAAGTTACAATCCATTTTACGAGAATCTGCTTGCATCAAGACTTAAAGAAGCAATAGAAGATGGTGATGCACCTGTATTGGAACTTATTGACAGGGAAAAATTATACAGATTTATAGATAGTGTCAAAGATTATGGAGCACCCTGGTATGGCCAGCTTATGGCGGGACCACAGATGCTTGCATATCTTATACAGATAAATTACTGGCTTAAGAAATATAACGTAGCGATCAGATTATGAGATATGTACAATACACAGTCAGGTATTAAAACTATACGATACTGTGTATTGCTGTGAAATTACTTATATGATTGAAGCACTGGCTGAAGCTGTCTTCCGTTTAGTGCTTCTTTTATTGTATCAGGTATAAGCTCAAGATGGGAAACGAGGGAATTGTGTTTTTTGTCATAATCATCCTGTCCGAATGGAACAAAGTAAATATTTTTCATGTTGTAAAGCATCCCAAGATTTTTAAAGTTAATACCCATGGCATCGTTGGTTGATATTGACAATATAAGAGGTCTTTCATTTCTAAGATGTGCTTTTGCCGCCATAAGAACACTTGTATCTGTTATACCATTGCAGAGTTTTGCAAGAGTATTTCCTGTGCAGGGTGCGATGACGAGTACATCAAGCATTTTCTTTGGACCTATAGGTTCAGCTTCGGTGATCTGATATATTCCTTTGTTTCCGGTCAATTCTTCAACTTTTTTTGTAAATGTACTACATTCTCCAAAACGGCTGTCTGTAGAGCTTACATTTGGAGAAAAGATCGGGATTATATTGTAATCATATGTTTTTATGTCTGAAAGAAACTTTATAAGTTTGGAATGAGTACAAAAAGAACCTGTAATTCCAAGTCCTACGTTGAGTGTATATTTAGAACTGTCCATATTGATCCTCCTATCTAAAAAAATTCTTATCTAAATATCTGATACATTCGTCAAATATTATTCCGGCAGAAGTTTTTGGGGAGTATTTTGCAGGAAGTCCGGGACATAAGAGAGCGGTTATTCCTTTAGAATGACAGTATTCAAAATCAGTTCCGCCCGGGGCTGATGCTATATCGATGATAACACAGTCAGGATTGAGCCCGTCGATTATTTGTCTTGTGACAGTCAATGTCGGAGCAGTGTTGAATATAAAGTCAAAGTCATGATAATCATCTTCGCACAATGAATATCCGTCTGCTTTGGCATGTGCCTTATTTACAGAGCTTCTTGTAAGTACATAAACATCTGAGTTAAGTGCATTTAATTTATCACAAAGTACAGAACCGCATCTGCCATACCCGATAACAAGACTTTTGCTGTCCTGTAGAGTGAGTGGACTTGCTTTTATCGCTTCATATATTGCTCCTTCGGCTGTAGCAACAGAGTTCTTTATTGCAACTTCCGGTATGCTCATATAGTTAAAAAGATGTGCCTGCTCAAGTTTTGCTATTTTTTCAAAGTCTTCCGGCAGTGAGCCACTCATTATGAATGTACCGGAGTGGACAAAAGGGGTTAAAGAATCAAGTATTTCTTTTGATACAGGCACCGGCAGCAGTATTACTTCAGTGTCATTTATTTCGGCAGCAGAATAATCTGTCATATCGTTGTTTATATCCACAGATGGGATTTTGATAGTTTTGTATCCATAATTGTTGAGCATCTTAGATAGATAATGCTGTCTCTTATCCTGACCGTATACATATACGATATTAGTCATAAATCCCTCCATGCAGTTATAATATCTGATAACTTACTATATGCGTAAAGGTATTGAACTGTTACATGTTGTACTGTGTCATTGATATTTTGCCAAATAACTTGTATAAATAAGTTAGTTAAAACGAATTTTTTG
>CAZFFA010000132.1:0-7943 GCA_964517955.1 uncultured Jutongia sp.
ATGTTTCATGACGCATTGGTGCCTTTCGCAGAAAGGCGGGAAATAATTATGAAAACAGCAAAACTTGATATATTTTATAATTCGTTGTAAAATAGTCTGATGATGCAAGGGTGAAATGCCTTTTGCTGCAACATCATTCGATGTAAAAATTAAAAGTACAACTAACTGCCTTTTAAGGCAGAATGGAGGAAGACATGGCTGAATCAATGAGAGGCATGAAGCGTACGTGCAGATGTGCCGAACTAAATGAGAGTAATATAGGAGAAGAAGTTACAGTGATGGGCTGGGTTCAGAAACAGCGTAACAAAGGTGGTATCATCTTTGTTGATATGCGTGACCGCTCGGGTATACTTCAGATCATCTTTGAAGATGGTGAGATAAATGACAAAGATTTTGCAAAGGCTGAAAAGCTTAGAAGCGAATTTGTAATAGCTGTTAAGGGTAAGGTTACAGCACGTTCAGGTGCAGTAAATGAAAATCTTAAGACAGGTGCTATAGAAGTACGTGCAGAAGAACTTCGTGTTCTTTCTGAATCTGAGACACCTCCTTTCCCAATCGAAGCAGACAGCAAGACAAAAGAAGAATTACGTCTTAAATACAGATATCTTGACCTTAGAAGACCTGATCTTCAGCGTAATCTTATCATGAGGAGTAAAGTTGCAACTCTTATAAGACAGTTCCTTGCTGATGAAGGATTTTTAGAGATAGAAACACCTATGCTTACTAAGAGTACACCGGAAGGAGCAAGAGATTATCTTGTACCTAGCCGTGTTCATCCTGGTACATTTTATGCTCTGCCACAGTCACCACAGCTTTTCAAGCAGCTTCTTATGTGCTCTGGTTATGACAGATATTTCCAGCTTGCAAGATGTTTCAGAGATGAAGATCTTCGTGCAGACAGACAGCCGGAATTTACACAGGTTGATATGGAACTTTCATTCGTTGATGAAGATGATGTAATGGACGTCAACGAAAGACTTCTTCAGAAATTATTCAAGGAAATCCTTGATGTAGATATAGAATTGCCGATCAAACGTATGACATGGCAGGAAGCTATGGACAGATTTGGTTCAGATAAGCCGGATCTTCGTTTCGGAATGGAACTCAAAGATGTATCTGATATAGTTAAGGACTGTGGTTTTGGTGTATTTACAGGTGCACTTGAAAATGGCGGTTCTGTACGTGGTATCAATGCAGAGGGACAGGGTTCAATGCCTCGTAAGAAGATTGATGCACTTGTTAAATTCGCAAAAGATTTTGGTGCAAAAGGGCTTGCATATCTTGCAGTCAATGAAGATGGAACATATAAGTCATCATTTGCCAAGTTTATGACAGAAGATGAACTTAAAACTCTTGTTGATGCAATGGGTGGAAAGCCAGGCGATCTTCTTTTATTCGCAGCAGACAAGAACAAAGTTGTCTGGGATGTACTCGGCAATCTTCGTCTTGAGATAGCTAAGAATCTCGGTCTTCTTGACAAAAATGTATACAAATTCTTATGGGTTACTGAGTTCCCAGAGTTTGAATATTCAGAAGAGCAGGGAAGATATCTCGCAATGCATCATCCATTCACAATGCCATTTGAAGAAGACATACAGTATCTTGAGTCAGACCCTGAAAAAGTACGTGCCAGAGCATATGATATCGTACTTAATGGTACAGAAATCGGTGGCGGTTCAATCCGTATACATCAGGATGATGTTCAGGAGACAATGCTTAAAGCTCTTGGATTTACAGAAGAAAGAGCACATGAGCAGTTCGGTTTCCTTTTAGATGCATTCAAGTATGGTGTTCCACCACACGCAGGTCTTGCATATGGTCTTGACAGACTTGTTATGATTATGGCTCATCAGGAGAGCATAAGAGATGTAATAGCATTCCCTAAGGTAAAGGATGCATCATGTCTGCTTACAGATGCTCCAAATGTAGTTGATGATAAGCAGCTTGAGGAGCTTTGCCTTGATATCAATAAGGAAGAAGTTGCTGCGGCTGAAAAAGAGGAGCAGTAAGATTATATAAGTCTGACTGTGAATGAAAAAAAGTCAGCGTATGATAAAGAACAGGAGTTTAATTTATGACGAAAGAGACTTATTTAAAAATATTTGACAAAATAAAGTCTTTTAATCATGGTGTTAAATTCATAAATATTTTGGGTAAAATTCTGACATATACTACGGCAATTGTTTATTTTGCAGTAGTTTTTGAAAGATTTATAAGTAATGATATAAAAGAAACAGTAGGAATGATTGTCGTTCCTGCTGTTTCTTTCTTGCTTTTAAGTGTATTTCGTGCGAAGTACAATGCAAAAAGACCTTATGAAGTGTATGGATTTAAACCATTGATAAAGAAGGACACAGCCGGAAGATCATTTCCAAGCCGTCATGTGTTTTCAATATTTGTAATAGGAAGTACATTACGGTGCGTTTGTCCTGCTTTTGGGGCAGGAGTTATGGCAGCAGGGGTTGTACTTGCGGTGATACGTGTGGTTACAGGTGTGCATTTTCCAAAGGATGTAATTGCAGGTGCGGTTATAGGTTTTATTAGCGGGCTTTTTATGATGTTTTTGGTATAGGTATGGGAGAGATACAATGTTTAAATATTTTTTGAAAGATATAAGCAGGAAAAAGTGGCTGTATTTATTTTATATTGCAATATATAGCACTGTAATGATTGGTACAGTTGTTGTGATGGTTTTAATCATGAGAAATTATTGTAATCAATCGTCACAAAATCCTGCCTGGAATATATATTCAATAAATGAAGATAAAAAAATCGAAAATAAAGAAATTCAAAATAAAGAAATTCAAAATGAAACATACAAGCAGTTAAAGCATGACATAACAAAAAGATTTAATGATAATATAAAGGGGATTTCCGAAAGCGGTCAGGTAAAGTATGACAATAGAAATTATACATGTTCTTATTTTGAATATAGTGACATAAGTAAGTTCTACTCATCAGACAATAAACCGGGTGACGGAGAAGCAATATTGTCAGGAGAGTTATATGGCTTTAATAAACAAAATATATCATTGGAAGATGTATCAGGAACCAAAAAAGGACAACTAAAGATTATAGATATTGCAGATATAATTTTGTCTGGTGATTTAAGGGGTGGTGTTGATCTGGTCTTATCTTTGGAAGACTTTGATTATTACTGCAACGATGTATCGCAGTTAAATATTGAATTTTACAATCATCTGGATACAATACAGTTAATTAAGTTGAAAAAAATATGTAAACAGTATGGTGTTTCGTTGTCATACCAAAGCATCTGGAAATGGAAAAAAATAATAGCGAAGAAAAATTATCTTATTATGTTTTTAATAACATTGATGTATGCTGTTATGTCAGTTTTGTTTATAAAGTCTTATATTATAAGCAGTCAGCGAAGAAATTTTAATATTTACTTTATTTGTGGAGCAAATCCGGAAAAGCTTAAGAAGATATATTTCTATATATTTACTGTAGCAGAAATATCAGCCTGGCTCATAGGAAGTATAATCATAGCGGTTATTAATTGTGTAGTTAATATGCCGATGGATATTTTTCCACAACTGATTATATGCATTGTTTATGGAATGATTGTCTGGCTGATTTAATTCCCATGGATCAGATATTCAATAGACAGGGTAACATTACGGAAAGGAAAATAACTATATGAGAAAATATCTTCATTTGTTTATGAAAATGAATTCCAGATCGCCGGTAGTCACGACATGCTGTTTCATTATGCTTTTTATGATGGCATTTATTACGGATTCAACAGTAGGAACAATGGCGGGAAACTATTATCAGTATGATCTTGTCAAAAATTGCAAAGATATGTTTCAGTATACGATATTTTCTGACAAAGATGTATATACGGATGATATTGAATCAACTGATATTGAGAATAACAGACAGCGTACATTAAATAAGATAAGAAAGATTGATGGCGTCAGTAATGTTTATACAATTCAGACTGCAACATATTCTGATTCTAAGAGGTATTCCCAGATTGATATAATACGGTATTCTGAAAAATTATTTGATTATTTGAAATATAAATGTATGACGGGAAGGATGCCGTTACGTGAAAATGAGATAGTATTAAATGCCTCCGCAAGAAAAAGATATAAGTTAAATGATGAATATGATATTCAGGATGGAGAGGAAACAAAAAGGGTAAAGGTTGTAGGATTTCTGGAAAATGATCTTATTTTTTATCCTGATTTTTCGGCGGATAAAGACAATGAAAAAGGGGCTAATACAGCTCTGGGAGTAGCTGACAGAAGAGAGCAGGCAATCAGTGGAGAATTTACAGCTATAAGCTGGTACAACGATGAGTGGAGTGGTTTACAGACTTTTGATACAGTTATAATTGACTGCAGTTTAAAAGATAAAAGTAAGCTTATGAATAGTATTGATAAAAAATATGGCTATACATATGATATGAATGATACTTTAAAATATTATTATAAAAATTCATGTAATATATTTAAACAGGAAAGCTTTTATTTATTGATAGCATTTGCAGTATTATTTGTAATTGGTTTCTGTATTCATGGAGTATTGTATTTATACAACCAGAAAAAGGAATTTGCAATATATTATCTGTGTGGCTGTACATGGAAAAAATCACTGTATTTATCTGTGAGCAGAATTTTCTTATTGTTTGTTACTGCGATACCGCTGGGATTTATCACATTAAGACTATTGAGAAAGTTTGATACTTCATTGATTGGTTATGTGCTAAAAGTTCAGAATGAAATATTGATATTTATCTGTATGATATGTCTATATCTCATATGCTGTATACCTGTGTTTTTGATATTTGGCAGAGTAGATACATATGATTTGTTCAGAAGAGAGGAGGGAATATGAGTTTATTACGACTTAGCAGCATTGTAAAAGCTTTTCCGGATGGAGATGATGAAGTTACAGTTTTAGATGATCTGAATTTTTCTATAGAAAAGGGTGAGTCTGTTGCCATTATTGGCAGTTCAGGTGCAGGAAAATCAACGTTGCTGCACATTATGAGTGGAATCAGCAGACCAACTAAGGGAGAGATTTATTTTCATGATAAAATGATTGACCATAATGATGAAAATGAGATGGCAAAATACCGCAATTCAAAAGTTGGAATAGTTTTACAGGATTTTGGACTTATTGAATATCGTTCAGTTCTTGATAATGTATCGATTCCGCTGATATTCAATCCGGGGGTATCACAGAACCAGATACGTGGTATATGTAAGGAGGCTTTGGAAAAGGTTGGCTTGTCATTCTTAAATAGGGAAAGCTGGAAATTATCCGGTGGCGAAAAGCAGCGTGTGGCTATTGCAAGGGCTATAGTAAACAATCCTGAAATACTTTTTGCAGATGAGCCAACGGGTTCTCTTGATCCGCATAACAAAGAAAATGTGATGGAGATTTTCAGAAAATTAAATCGTACAGGCATGTCAATCGTAATTGTTACTCATGATATGGATGTAGCAGATTCATGTGACAAAGTGTATCGTCTGGAAGATGGAAAGTTGGTATAGTGCTGCTGTTTATTTGCAGGCCTGACACATGTTATCGGGCTATGGAAGTTAGTGACATTACGTTTTTTGTGTAGTCAGTTGACAAATTTTGTGAATATAGTAGAATTAAAGGTACTGTTGCAAAAAGCATATATTATGCATATGCCGTACAAGGAGTCACAGGTGATTCTTTGTTATATACAGTACCTTTTATACGTGTTTAATTTAAAATGGCAGGAGGATTTAACATCATGGAAATGTACAATCACCATACGGTTGAAAAGAAATGGCAGAAAGTCTGGGATGATGAAAAGGCTTTTAAGACAGAAAATGACTATACAAAGCCAAAGTTTTATGCATTGGTTGAGTTCCCATATCCATCAGGACAGGGTCTTCACGTAGGACATCCAAGACCATATACTGCACTTGATATAGTGGCTCGTAAACGCAGAATGCAGGGATACAATGTACTTTACCCTATGGGATGGGATGCATTTGGTCTTCCTACAGAAAACTATGCTATTAAGAATAAGGTTCATCCAAGAGAAGTAACTAAGAAGAACGTAGCTCATTTCAAAGAGCAGCTTCATTCACTCGGATATTCATTTGACTGGGACAGAGAGATAAATACAACTGACCCTGATTATTATAAGTGGACACAGTGGATCTTCCTCAAACTCTTTAAGGCTGGTCTTGCATACAAGAAAGAAATGCCTATCAACTGGTGTACATCATGTAAAGTTGGTCTTGCCAATGAGGAAGTTGTCGGTGGTGTATGTGAGCGTTGTGGTTCACCAGTCGTTCGTAAGGTAAAGAGTGAGTGGATGCTTAAGATCACAGAATACGCAGACAAGCTTATTGATGGTCTTAAGGATGTTGACTATATTGATCGTGTCAAGACATCACAGATTAACTGGATCGGACGTTCAGAAGGTGCGGAGGTAGACTTTAAGCTTAAAGACAAAGAAGATAAGCTTCGTGTATATACAACAAGACCTGATACACTTTTTGGTGCAACATATATGGTAGTATCACCAGAGCATCCTCTTATCGATAAATATAAGGATGAGATCAAGAACTGGGATGCAATAATTGAATATCGTGAGATGGCTGCAAGAAAGTCTGACTTTGAGCGTACAGAGCTTGCAAAAGACAAGACAGGTGTAGTTCTTGACGGACTTACAGCCATAAATCCTATAAATGATAAAGAAATTCCTATCTGGATATCAGATTATGTACTTATGACATATGGTACAGGTGCTATCATGGCTGTACCGGCACATGATGATCGTGACTGGGAATTTGCCAAGAAATTTAACCTTCCTATGATTCAGGTTGTAGAAGGCAAGGAAGGTCCTGTAGATATCAATGAAGCAGCATTTACAGATGTTGCAACAGGAAAGATGATAAATTCAGGTTTCCTTACAGGTCTTTCAGTAGAAGAAGCTAAGGAAAAGGTAAAAGATTTTCTTACAGAGAAAAAGATTGGTAACCGCAAGGTTAATTACAAGCTTCGTGACTGGGTATTCTCAAGACAGAGATACTGGGGAGAACCTATTCCTATCGTTCATTGTGAAAAATGTGGTTATGTACCTCTTGATGAAAGTGAACTTCCACTTCTTCTTCCGGAGGTAAAGAGTTATATGCCTACAGACAATGGTGAGTCACCACTTGCTGCAATGACTGACTGGGTAAATACAAAGTGTCCTTGCTGTGGAGGTCCTGCTAAACGTGAAACAGATACAATGCCTCAGTGGGCAGGTTCATCATGGTATTTCTTAAGATATACAGATCCAACCAATAAAGAAGCACTTGCAAGCAAAGAAGCACTTGAATACTGGCTTCCTGTAGATTGGTACAATGGTGGTATGGAGCATACAACACTTCATCTTCTCTACTCAAGATTCTGGCATAAGTTCCTTTATGACCAGAAGATAGTACCAACTCCTGAACCATATCAGAAACGTACATCACATGGTATGATTCTTGGTGAGAATGGCGAGAAGATGAGTAAGTCACGTGGTAATGTCGTAAATCCTGATGATATCGTAAGAGATTATGGTGCAGATACACTCCGTACTTATGAAATGTTTATCGGTGCGTTTGACCTTAGTGCTTCATGGTCAGAGGATGGAGTAAAGGGATGCCGTCGTTTCCTTGAAAGAGTATGGAAGCTTCAAAGCATTATGACGGATGAAGAAGGTTATTCAAAAGATATGGAAATCAAGATGCATCAGACTATCAAGAAGGTAAGCAATGACTTTGAAAACCTTAAGTTCAACACAGCAATTGCCGCAATGATGGCTCTTATCAATGATTTCTATAAGAAAAACAGCATTACAAAGGGTGAGTATAAGACTCTTATAACACTTCTTAATCCTGTAGCTCCTCATATAACAGAGGAACTTTGGAGTATAGTTGGCGGTGAAGGAAGAC
>CAZFFA010000133.1:0-7822 GCA_964517955.1 uncultured Jutongia sp.
AAATACGATAAAACCGTTAAATTCTGTGGCGTTTTATTTTTCGATAAATCTGCAATTAGGCTATATCAGCTTGATATAGGACAGCGAAATTGATTCATAATAAAAAAGTTCTATAATATTACGAATAAATTCGCATATTATAGAACTTTTTTATTATGTGAACTGTAATATTTTATAACATTTTGTAACATTTCTGTAATAAAAGGGTTTACATTGTGTCTTAATTGTGTTAAAATACAACTCGTAACATAAATGTAACATATTCGTAACAAACATAAAATTGGGTTAACAAAAGTAACACAGAAGTAAAGAGAGGACTATATGAGATTGAAAATTGTTAGAACAATGGCACTTGTTCTTCTTATGGGGTTAAGCTCAGCACCTATGGCTGAGGCACAGACAATTACGGTAAATAATGAATCTGTTCAGGAAAATCAGGATGAGCAGAACAATCAGGATATAGAAGAGAATCAGGACACACAGGATGAGCAGGATTCTCAGAATAATGATTCAGAGCAGAAAGATGAAGATAAACAGGATGCTCAGAAGGATAACGATAAGCAGGATAATACAGAAATAAAAGAAAGTAAAAAGAAAGCTACAAAGAAGAAAACAGCAAAAAAAAGCAGTAATCTTTTTAATGGAAAGATCAGACGTTCAGCAGTTACATTAAGAAAGGGCAGATCTTATTCATCAAAGGCTATTACAAGAATTCCAAGAAATAAGATAGTAAAAGTATATGGAACATATGGTAAGTGGAGAAAGGTTTCATATAAAAATAAGATAGGATATGTTCCAAAGCAGAATGTATTTATATCAGTTAAAGCACCATCACTTAAAGGTCAGAGTTCAAAAGAAAAAGGAAAAACAGTTGCAAAGTTTGCACAGAGATTTAAAGGCAATAGATATGTATATGGAAAAACTGATTTAAACAATGGCACAGATTGTTCAGGTTTTGTACGTTCCGTATACAAGGCATTTGGATATAAGCTTCCAAGAAGCTCATCAGAACAGCGTCATGCAGGACGCAAGGTTAAGAAGGGCTATATTCAGCCTGGTGATATAGTATGTTATAGTGGTCATGTAGCTATATATATTGGCAATGGTCACATTGTACATGCAAGCACAAGAAAGACAGGTATTAAGATTTCTTCAAACTACAGATATAGAAGAGTTCTTTCTATAAGAAGAATTGTAAAATAATATAATGAAATTAAGCCGCATCTGGTATTATAACCGGATGCGGCTTTTTGCTGTATAAGAAATTCATTTGAAGTTTTCTATACAGTAAAAAGATTCCTCTAATAATGCACACAGATGTATAAGGAAGATTATTGCAAAAAGTATGTAGTTTAAACATGAATATTATGTTTTGAATATAAATGTGATATTATATTGCGTTTTCATAATTTAATATACAATTATTACATTATAAAAAAACATATTCATATAATAATGTAACTTTTTTGAGGTGAAAGTTAGTAAGTAAATGGCAAGTGTAAAGTTATTTTATTTTAGGAGGCAAAATGAAAAAATATAAGTTTATCGATAATAACGGAACATTTTCTATGAAACAGCCTGAGAACTATAGTTATTTATATTTTCCGATTGCAAGGCAGAATGGTCTTAAGAGTTCGCTTACGCCAAATATGGGCGGCGACAGTAAGCTGGATCAGAACTCATTTGTACTTGAACCTGTCAGTTCAGAGAACCTTCATAATAATAGATCATCAAGAAATTTCTGGTGCAGGTTAAGTAATGGTGATGCATGGTCAGCAACAGGTCAGTCAGCAGAGGCAGAATATGATAAGTTCACAGAAAGACAGGATGAAAGTGAGCTTACGGCCGGTCTTATGTGGCATGAGACTAGAAGAGCTTCTAAGAAGTACAATTTAAGCTCAAAGGTCACAGCATTTGTACCACTTGATGATGACGTTGAGATTATGAATGTCCAGATTACAAATACAGGTAACAGTGATGTTGAGATTGATCCTATAGCAGCAGTTCCACTATATGGACGGAGTGCTGACAATATAAGAGATCACAGACATGTTACATCATTATTACATCGTATACGCACAACGGAGGATGGTGTTTATGTAAGACCTACACTTTCATTTGATGAAAGAGGTCATCAGAAAAATAATCTTACATATTACGTATGTGGATCTGCAGGCGACGGAAGCAAACCTGTTTTATTCTACCCTACAACAGACATGTTTATTGGTGAGGGCGGAACATATACACGTCCAAGAGCTGTAGTTGAAGATTTTAAAGGAGCTGTAGCTGGAGAGAAGTTTGAAGGATTTGAAGCAGTAGGTGCAGTCAGATTTGAAAAAATAACTGTTAAAGCCGGTGAGACAGTAAGCTACAATGTATTTATTGGTGTTACAGCTGATGAAGCTTCGATAGCTGGTGTAGTTAAAAAGTATAGCACAACAGAAAATGTTATGTCAGAACTTAACAGAGTTCGTAACTACTGGAACGATCAGGTAAATGTAGTTTATCATACAGGCGATAGTGATTTTGATAACTATATGCGCTGGGTAAGCTTCCAGCCATTTCTTAGAAGAATATATGGCTGTTCATTCTTACCACATCATGATTATGGTAAAGGCGGAAGAGGCTGGAGAGATTTATGGCAGGACTGCCTTGCACTTCTTATGATGAATCCATCGGGAGTACGTCAGATGATTCTTGATAACTTCCAGGGAGTTAGAATTGATGGAACAAATGCAACGATCATCGGTGAGAAGCAGGGTGAGTTTGTAGCTGATAGAAATGGTATTACGCGTGTATGGATGGATCATGGAATGTGGCCATTTATGACAACTAAATTATATATTGATCAGTCAGGGGATATTGATGTATTAAATCAGGAAGTTATATATTTTAAAGATGCACAGGTAGAGCGTGGCATGGCAATGGATGAAGAATGGGATGCAGCTTCTGGTAACATTCAGATGGGCAAGAATGGCAATGTATATAAAGGAACTGTTCTTGAACATCTTATTCTTCAGCATATCTGTTCATTCTATGAGGTCGGTAAGCACAATTACTTAAGACTTCGTGGTGCTGACTGGAATGATGCTCTTGACATGGCAGATGAAAACGGCGAAAGCGTTGCATTTACATGTGCCTATGCAGGCAATATAAAGCAGATTGCAGAATATGTCCGTCTTCTTAAAGAAAAGACAGGTCAGGATAAAGTTGAACTTCTTTCAGAGATTATCGCACTTCTTGATACTGATGCAGATGTATACAGCAGCATTGATAAGAAGGTTGAGGTTCTTGTTAAGTATGGCAAAGAGTGCAGACATACAGTTGCTGGTGACAAGAAAGCAGTTGATATAGAATGGCTTGCTTCAAAGCTTGAAGAGAAAGCAAACTGGATGTCAGAAAATATACAGAAAAACGAATGGGTTACAGATGGTGAAGGTAATGGCTGGTTCAACAGCTATTATGATAACCACTGCAATGCAGTTGAAGGTGTATTTTCTAATGAAGTTCGTATGATTCTTACTGGTCAGGTGTTTGCTGTAATGAGTAAAACAGCTACTAAGGACCAGATGAAGTCAATTTGTGAAAGTGCAAGAAAATATCTTTACGATGCAAGCGTAGGTGGATATCGTATAAATACTAACTTCCATGAAGAAAAATATGATTTCGGAAGAATGTTTGGTTTTGCATATGGAGAAAAGGAAAATGGAGCAGTATTCTCACATATGACAGTTATGTATGCCAATGCATTGTATCAGAATGGTTTTGTTAAAGAAGGCCATGAGGCATTACAGACACTCGCAGATACAGCATTAAACTTTGAAATAAGTAAGATTTATCCGGGAATTCCAGAGTATTTTAATGCTAAGGGACGTGGAATGTATCATTATCTTACAGGTGCGGCAAGCTGGTATATGCTTACTGTAATTACAGAGGTATTTGGTGTACGTGGCGATATGAACAGTCTTGTTCTTGAACCAAAGCTTGTAAAGGAACAGTTTGACAAAGATGGTAATGCAGGTATTAAGCTTGTATTTGCAGAGAAAGAAATCGAAGTAAGATATAACAATGCATCTGGTAAGGATTATGGCGAATACAGCATTGAGAGTGCAGCAATTGATGGAAATACAGCACTTACTGTTGAAGGAAAAAAAGCATATCTTGACAGAAGCATAATAAGCGGACTTGCTGATGGTATACATGTTATTGATGTAGAGCTTAAATAATGAAAAAGGGGGATTTTGAAGAAATGCAGTATGGTTTTTTTGATGAAAAAAATAAGGAATATGTGATTACAAGACCGGATACACCGGCTCCTTGGGTAAATTACCTCGGTTCACCTGAATATGGTGCAATCATATCAAACAATGCAGGTGGTTACAGCTTTGCAAAGTCTGGAGCCAATGGAAGAATATTAAGATATGTATTTAATGAATTTGACCGTCCGGGCAGATACATATATATAAGAGATGACAAGAGCAGAGATTACTGGTCAGCTTCATGGCAGCCGGTAGGGAAAGATCTTAATGAATATAAGAGTGAGTGCCATCATGGTACAGCTTACACGAGAATGGAGGCTGATTATAGTGGTATTCATTCGGAGGTTACATATTATGTCCCTCTTGATAAGACACATGAGATCTGGTATCTTGCGGTTACCAACAATTCAGATGAGGACAGAGACTTAACTGTTACAGGTTATGCTGAGTTCACTAACCATTCCAACTATGAGCAGGATCAGGTAAATCTTCAGTATTCACAGTTTATATCAAGAACAGATTTTCGTGGGAACAGGGTACGTCAGCAGATTCATGGTAACCTTGATGCACTTGATGCTGATGAAGAGGTTGATGCAAAAAGTGTTACGGAAAGATTCTTTGGAATGGCAGGAGAAAAAGTATCATCGTACTGTGGCAGCAAGGATAATTTCCTCGGCAGATATCACGACTACAGAAATCCTATCGGAGTAGAAAATGGAGAACTTGATGGCAGTATGAATTACAATGGAAATAGCTGTGGTGCACTTTCGTCAAAGCTTACATTGAAGAAAGGTGAAACAAGATATATTGCATTTATTGTCGGAATGATGAAGGATGACAAAGCAGCTAAAGTTGTAAGTGTGTATGATGATCCTAAGGTAACATGCGAAGCCGAAATAAAAGAACTTATCTCATACTGGCATGGAAAGCTTGCCAACTTTCAGGTTAAGACACCTAGCCCTGAGTTTAACGCAATGATAAATACATGGAATGCATATAACTGTTTCATTACATTTATATGGTCAAGAGCAGCATCATTTATCTACTGTGGTCTTAGAAATGGATATGGATATCGCGATACAGTTCAGGATATTCAGGGTATCATTCATCTTGCACCGGAAATGGCTGTTGAAAAAATACGTTTCATGCTTTCAGCCCAGGTTGACAATGGTGGCGGACTTCCTCTTGTTAAGTTCACACACAATGCAGGTCATGAAGATACACCAGATGATCCATCATATGTTAAGGAAACAGGTCATCCTGCATATCGTGCGGATGATGCATTATGGCTCTTTCCAACAGTTTACAAATATATATCAGAGACAGGCAATCTTGCATTTATCGATGAGGTTATACCATTTGCCAACAAAGACGAAGGAACAGTTTATGAGCATTTAAAACGTGCCATCAATTTCTCTGCAACTCGTCTTGGAAAACATGATATGCCAGTTGGTCTTTATGCAGACTGGAATGATTGTCTCCGCCTTGGCAAAGAAGGGGAATCGACATTCGTAGCATTCCAGTTCTATTATGCTATGAATATAATCAGAGAGCTTGCTGCTTACAAAAATGATACAGATTATATCAAATATATAGATGAGCTTCAGAAGAAACTTGGAGATTCTATCGAGAAATACTGCTGGAATGAGGATCGATTTATACGTGGTTATACAGAAAAGGGTGAGGCTATCGGTCAGCGTGATGCAGCAGAAGCTAATATGTGGCTTAACCCACAGAGCTGGAGTATAATAAGTGGCTATGCATCAAAAGAGCAGAGTGAAGAAGCAATGCGCAACGTTCTTGTAAAGCTTAATACTGACTTTGGCGCAATTCTTATGGATCCTCCATATCATGAACATGCATTTGATGGTGCACTTGCTGTTATCTACAATGCCGGTGCCAAAGAAAATTCAGGTATTTTCTCACAGTCACAGGGATGGCTTATTCTTGCCGAAGCTCTTAGAGGCCGTGGAGACAGAGCGTTTACATACTTTATGGAAAATGCACCTTCAGCACAGAATGATAAGGCTGATACAAGAGTTATCGAGCCATATAGCTATGGTCAGTTTACAGAAGGCAAAGACAGTCCTAACTTTGGACGTTCACATGTACATTGGCTTACAGGTACAGCTTCAACTGTAATGGTAGGCTGTGTAGAAGGTATTCTCGGTATGAGACCTGATTTTTATGGACTTAAAGTAGCTCCTGCAATTCCTGAAAGCTGGGATAAGATGGAGATTGACAGAACATTCAGAGGAAAGAAGCTTCATATCGTAGTTGAGAATCCAAACCATGTACTTAGCAGCAATGGCAGACTTGTTGTAAATGGTGAAGAGATGGAAAATAACTACATTCCTGAGAAGGTTCTTAAAGATACAAATGAAGTTGTATTGACATTGGCTTAGTCCTTGTTATATTGTGTTGATTATAAATATAATACTATGCTTTGATTTATAATAGAAATGCCAGTTCCGGTAATATTCGGGACTGGCATTTTTAAATGAATTTTTTAGCTTTTTGCATCTATGTCCTTTTGGGGACTTTTTTCTCTTTGAAGCGGTGTATCAACATCTTCCCAGCTGGTGCGGAAGTATCTGGTGCGGAATTTGTGCGGTGACATTCCGGTTTTTTTCTGAAATACCTGAATAAAGTGACTTTGTGATGAGAAAGATAGGTTATTGGCTATATCAACGATATTATAATCAGAGTATTGCAAAAGATTTTTTGCTTTTTCAATTTTAAGTGAAAGGATATACTGGCTGATAGGAATTCCCATTTCTTTTTTGAACAATTTAGAAAGATATGTTTCTGAAAGATTAATGTGTTCTGCCAGTTCTTTGACAGTGATTCTGAAATGTATATGGCTGTATATATAATCAAGACATAAAACAATAGGTTTTGATAAAATCTGGCTTTTTTTGAGATCGCCCATTCTTTTGCAGAAGTCATAGCACATTGTATCATGGAGCGAAGAAATCTCAGCTATCGTTTTGCATTTGTCCATTTTAGATATATAAAAATCACTGAGTTTGTATGCTTTTGCCTGTTCCATTCCGGCATGGACGCAGTAGCGTGTGATCATAGCAGTTGTTACAACAAAGTGATATCGGATATTTTGAAGTGGATTCTCAGACAGCAGCCCCATGCCATCAGGATTTGTAAATGTTTTATTTTTGATATTGTTGTCAATATATTCTTTATCTCCATTGGTTATTGCATTGTAGAAATGCAATTCATTTTCAAGGTCACGATATTCTTCGAGCATTTCATGACTTATAAACTCGCTTCTGTACCATTCTTTAGTTAAATCCATGTAAAACACTCCTTATTTGATATTAAAACTGTTACCTTTTTACAAATATATCATTAAATTGATATTTTGACAATGAATTTTATATAAGATATGTTGGAAATAAATATAATAATATTTGTAAAGCAAAAGCAATAAATCCAAGTAATCAAGGAGGAAAAGGTTATGAGAAAGAAAATTATCAGTGCATTATTATGCACAGCAATGGTAACTAGCGTATTAACAGGCTGTGGCGGTTCTTCAGACAAGAAGG
>CAZFFA010000134.1:0-7811 GCA_964517955.1 uncultured Jutongia sp.
CAAAACTCATTTTTCATCCCCGCTTTCAATGGATAACTTTTTATTATCTTACCATCATCATCTCTTAAATCCTAAAATTTTTCCTTGGATGCTTCGTGGTAAGAATCTCTCTTTGCTTAGCCATTGCAACATGAGTATATATCTCAGTGATATTTATAGAACTATGTCCAAGCATTTCCTGAATATATCGGATATCTACATCTGCTTCTAAAAGACTGGTGGCGAATGTATGGCGGAACATGTGTGGGGTAATATGAAGGTCAATGGCAGCAAGGTGTGTGTATTTGTTGATGGCTCTGCGAACTGATTGGTCGGAGAGAGGGTTGCCGGTTTGGTTTACAAAAAAATATCCTGTTTTTTTAATTTCTTTTATAAATGAACTTTTATATTTTTTAAGAATATCAATTACATCATCATTACCTATCTGAAGTTTTCGCTCTTTTGCGCCTTTTCCGTATATCAACACTGTTTTATCGTATAGGTTTATATCATTTATTTTCAGAGAGCATAGTTCAGATATTCGTATTCCTATCGAAAAAAGCAATTCTATTACGGCTGCATCACGCAAAGCATTTCTTTTTTTATAATCTGTATTGGCGTTATAATATTCTTTATAAATAGTGGACAGCAGGTTTTCGACTATATGCAATGGAATTGTCTTAGGGAGTATTACAGGTTCACGAAAACGTATTTGCATCTTATTAAATGGATTTTGCACAATGATGTCTTTGTATTCAAGATAGTGGAAGAATGCCTTTATCGAAGCAAGCTTTCTTTTGACTGTTTTTGGTTTGTATTGTTGATGCAGTTTGGCAATAAAATATTCTAATACATATGGAGTTATATTTTGCACTTCAACATCTGCAAGAGATTTGGCAAATTGCATAAGATCTATTCGATATGCTTTTAAAGTTTTAGAGTCCAATCTTTTTTGATTTGTACAGTATTCAAGATACTGTGTGATATTTTTTTGTAAATTGTTCATGGTAAAATCTCCTTTGTTTTTATGATTTTTAAGTTTAACAGAATATATGCATAGATAAGAAGGTGCTAATGTTTATTAGTAAACATGGCACTTGCTGTCAAGCTATGTGTCAGTGACAATATTTTAGCAGGCAGGATATTGGGGTATACAAAATAATATATCGATATTGCAGTGTAATACAATATATGTTATAATGTTTTACGTAGCATATATTGTTTGCAACGTATAGAAGTGGGAGGTAATTATGGGAAAGGAAAAACAAAAGTTAAAGCCGGATATAATAGTAAAAAACTACTGGCGAAATAATGGTAACAGCTCAACCTTTTATTTCTTACATTCATAAACCTGCCAGCTACGCTGTCAGTCGCTGCTACGCAGCTTTTGTTTATTTCATTTCAGAAATGAAAGGCTATTCCACCATAAAAATATAATAGGCAATACAATGAGCACGCTCAGATATTGCCTATTATATTTTTATGGCTGAACTGTTACCAATAATGAGCAGTTTGCAGATTTTTTCAATGCAGTATTATTTGATGGAAAACAGGTGATAAAAGCTGATGAACTGGTAGATATGGATACAGAAGAATCATGATGTAAATAAATCTGTAATCTTACATTTTCCTCACAAGTTTGCCAAAAACCAAAAAAAGTGTATAATTAGGATTTGACAATTAATACATTGGAGGAAAAGTTATGTATAATTTACTTGATGGATTACTAAGTCCAAATCAGATAGCTGTTGTAGGAATACTGGTGGCGTTTTTAGTTACATTTATATGTCTTAAGTTTCCATTTTCGTTTCTGCCTGTAGATCAGGGAAGAGACTTCGCTGTAAATGGTGCATTATCAAAGGGCAAGACAAGAGGTGTAGGACTTACCTTTGTACTTGTGTTTATTGTATGTTCGCTTCTGTTTATGCCGGTTGACAGAGAATATGTCATTTATTGTGTACTTCTTGCGGCAATTATGCTTAGCGGATATCTTGATGATGCTTCCAAAACACCATGGAATGAATACAAAAAAGGTGCGATTGACCTTGTTCTTGCAATTATGACAATGTGGACATTCCTCAATTTCAATTCATCTTCAATACATTTTGTAAATATGGTTGTTGATATTCCAAAGCCTTTGTATTTCATACTTGGTATAGTACTTTTATGGGTTGCAATCAATGTTACAAACTGTACAGACGGTGTAGATGGTCTTTGTGGAAGTTTAAGTAGTGTTGTTATAGCATCATTTACTGTAATATTTGCAAAAGAGCTTGGAAAATATGTTATAGCAGACTTTATATTTATAGCAGTTCTTCTTGCATACCTTTACTTTAATTCAAAGCCAAGCAGTATGCTTATGGGAGATGCCGGCTCAAGAGCACTCGGTTTTTATATAGCTATTATCGCTATGAAGACAGGTCATCCGTTTATATATATAATTCTTGCTATAGTTATGATATTTGATGGTGGTCTGGGTCTTATAAAGGTATCGTTGAAGAGATTTTTAGGCATATCAATACTTGTCAATACAAGAACTCCGCTTCACGACCATGCACGAAAAAATAAAGGATGGTCAGATACACAGGTTGTATTCAGATTTATCATTATTCAGATTGTATGTGCGCTTATTGCGTATTTCATAGTGGCGTAGATTAGATAAAATCAAAAAATAAAAAAGAACAATCAGCCTTTCATTTCTTACATTCATAAACCTGCCAGCTACGCTGTCAGTCGCTGCTTTGCAGCCTATGTTTATCTCATTTCAGAAATGAAAGGCTATTTTATTGCTGAAATGTCACAAAAAATATACATATTTTTAAGTTTATGACTTTAATTAATTGTGAAATTTTGTTAAAATATAACATAGCTATTAATATGTCATGTATTAGAGTGATTTTTAGATATAAAGAATGAAGCGAAAGTGAGTGATATTGGTGGTTAGGATAGCTTTATGTGATGATAACAATTTAGAGAGAGAAATTCTTAAGAGCATAATTGAAGGCGTCTTTAAGGATATGGAAGATGACGGAACTATTTTTGAATTTTCTTCTGGTGAAAAGTTATGTAGAAATTACTCTAAGGGTGATTACGATATTATATTTTTGGATATACATATGAAACAACTGGACGGAATTGAGACCGGCAAAGCTATAAGAAACAAGGATGCAAAGGTGGAGATAGTTTATGCGACCTCTTCTGAAGAGTTTCTGAAAGAAGGATATAGTGTTCACGCACTATCGTATATTACAAAACCATATGATGTTAAAAAAGTAAGAGAGACAATTGAGTATTATTACAAGAAGAACGGCATAGAAAAAGCAGGAAAGAACGAATTACTTGAGATAACTATACAGCAGAAGAAGATATACTTAAGGCAGAAGAATATAAAATGGCTTGAGTCAATGGGAAGAATAGTAAATATACATTGTAAAGATGATACATATAAGGTGTATGCAAGACTAACTGATATAGAAAGTAAACTTGATGAAAAGCGTTTTTTGAGATGCAATCAGAGTTATATAGTTAATATAATGTGTGTAAGGGACATAGTTGAGTATGATTTTTGTCTTGATGAGGACAAATATATTCCTATAAGAAAAAGAGACAAAAAGGAAATCGTACAAAAGTATTACAATAAACGTAGTGCAATATCCCGTGTAGAATAACATTTCCTGAATTGGGAGGAGATAGGATTGAATAGACAGAACACGGTCATGATAGTAGATGATAAGGATATCAACAGGGACTTCCTTGTTGAACTCCTTAGGGATGATTATGATATTTTGGAAGCCTCCAATGGTGTGGAGGCGATGGAGTTACTGGATGATGACAACAATAAGATATCGGCGGTGATTTTGGATATTGTTATGCCGGTAATGGATGGATATGAAGTGCTTGAGAATATGAGGCAGAAGCAGTATCTTCCTCGTATACCTGTTATTGTCACTACAATAGATGGCGATGAAGAATCGGAAATCAAAGCACTTTCCATGGGGGCGAGTGATTTTCTTCGTAAACCCTATAATCCTGTTATAGTACAAAAGAGACTTGAGAATATAATATCTCTTACAGAGTCGTCTGCCCTTATAAATCATCTTCAGAAGGATAGACTTACTGGAGTTTGTACTATTGAACATTTCAATGATAAGGTGAGCAGATGCCTGAGCGAAAAAACTGATGAGCAGTATGCTATTGTTTATTCGGATATGGAGAATTTCCAGCTTTTAAAGGATTTGTACAATGAAAATACGGGTGACAGTCTTCTCGTTTATATGGCAAAGGTTCTTAGATATTATCTTAAAAATGGAGAATATTGCGGAAGAATGGAGGCAGATCATTTTGTTCTGTTTGTAAAGTATGACAAGAAAAAAATTGAGGACATGCTTGAAGAGGTCGTAAGACTTGTCAATGAGTATCCGGTGAAGATGAATATGATACTTCACTTTGGAATATACATAATAGACAACAAAAATATCAGTGTACACGCTATGTGCAACAGGGCCATTCTTCCTCTTGAAAGTATAAAGGGACAGTATGGAAAACATATTGCGTATTATACAGAAGATATTCTTGAAAAGCAGATAAGAGAGCAGGAAATACTTAACTGTATGGAGGATGCTATAAAAGAGCAGCAGTTTCAGGTATATTTTCAGCCCAAATATGAACTTAATTCAGAAGTTGTGGCAGGTGCAGAAGCACTTGTACGCTGGAATCATCCTGATAAAGGTTTTATGAATCCGGGAGAATTTATACCACTTTTTGAAAGTAATGGTTTTATAACAGAGCTTGATAAATACGTCTGGGATTCAACATGCCGCTGCATTGCTGAATGGAAAGAGCAGGGATATCCTGTTGTTCCGATATCAGTAAATGTATCAAGGACAGATATATATGATCCTGATTTTATGGATATCATAACGGGAATTCTTAAGAAATATAATCTTGAACCGGCCAATATTCATCTGGAAATTACAGAGACGGCGTATACAGACAATCCAAAGCAGATAGTCGATGTGGTGAGGAAACTCAAAAAGCTTGGATTTATTATAGAGATGGATGATTTTGGTTCGGGATATTCATCACTTAATATGCTTAGTGAACTTCCGATAGACATATTGAAACTTGATATGGGCTTTGTTCAGGGAGATCTTAGCAGTTCCAACAGCAACAATATATTGAGCTTCATAATAAGCCTTGCAAAATGGATGGGATACAACGTAGTTGCTGAGGGCATAGAAACACCGGAACAGATACAGATGCTTCGCAATATGGACTGTAATTTTGTTCAGGGTTATTACTATGCAAAACCAATGCCTAGAAGAGAATTTGAGATACATCTTTTGAAGCATTACATTATTTGCAATGGCGCAGGGGAAGACGAAAATATATATGACAGTGATTTTGGAAAGTCATCAGGTGTTATGCTTATTGCAGATGATCTTTTACTCAACAGAAGGATACTTTCTACAACATTTGAAAAATATTTTGATGTAGTTGCAGTAGACAATGGTGTTGAGGCTATGGAATATGTAAAGGATAACTACGAAAAAATCGAGGTTATAATGCTTGATCTTGTAATGCCTATAATGGACGGATTTACATTTATGAAGCATTTCCGCAATGAGGAAAAATATGATAATATTCCTATAATCGTTACGTCGCAGGGTGGTGAAAAGAGTGTGGAGAAATCATTTGCACTCGGAGCTACAGATTTTATTGAGAAACCATACAATAGCAATATTATCATTCACAGGGTACAAAATGTTGTGGCTGCGTTTAAGAAAACTCATCCAAAGAAGAAAGGATGACAGATTAGTTCTTGACAAAGAAAAATTACTGTTATATAATTCGTAAATATCAAAAGAAATAATACGTTGATGAGACGAGTAAATTACATGCGTGATCACAGAGAGAGATGCTGTTGCTGGGATGCAATTGAATTGCGGTAACAGGTGATGCTGAAAACATCTTATCACAAAGTAATCGAAGACTACCTCGGAGTGGCTCCAATCAAGCCCGTTGATTACGTTATAATCATACAAGCAGCAAAGAGGCTGTTGCAGTGCAAGTAAACTGTGATTTTACATCTGTCTCTTTGAAGTTGGGTGGAACCGCGGTACCAATTGAAGTAACGTCCCTTCGGATAATTAATCTGATTATCCGAAGGGATTTTTTGCTTTATAGGAAACTTCGTCCTATAAGGCATTGTTCATTTAATATAAAAACAGGAGGAAAGTACAATGAAAGTAACATTGAAGGATGGCTCTTTTAAAGAGTATGATGCAGCAATGTCAGCTTATGATATTGCAAAAGACATAAGTGAAGGTCTTGCAAGAGTTGCGTGTGTAGCAGAGATTGACGGTAAGGTTGTTGACCTTAGAACCGTTGTTGATAAAGATTGTGAGCTTAATATACTTACATTTGATTCTGAAGCAGGAAAGAAAGCATATCGTCATACATGTGCTCATGTTATGGCAGAGGCTGTTAAGAATCTTTATCCGGATGCAAAGCTTACTATCGGACCGGCTATAGATAATGGTTTCTATTATGATTTTGATATGCCGAGTCTTACAAGAGAAGATCTTGACAATATCGAAAAAGAGATGAAGAAGATCATCAAGAAAGGTGACAAGCTTGAATACTACACACTTTCTAAGGAAGAAGCTATAGAGCTTATGACTAAGAGAGATGAGCCATACAAGGTTGAGATGATTAAGGAACATCCTGATGAAGATGTACTTTCATTCTATCAGCAGGGCGAGTTTATTGAATTTTGTGCAGGACCTCATCTTATGAGCACAAAGCAGATAAAGGCATTTAAGCTTACATCATCATCAGGTGCATACTGGAGAGGTGATGAGCACAATAAGATGCTTACACGTATATACGGTACTGCATTCAACAAGAAAGCTGATCTTGAAGAATATCTTGCATACCTTGAAGATATCAAGAATCGTGACCACAATAAACTTGGTCGTGAGATGGATCTCTTTACAACAGTTGATGTAATCGGTCAGGGTCTTCCACTTTTCATGCCAAAGGGAACTAAGATGATCCAGAAGCTTCAGAGATGGATCGAAGATCTTGAAGATAATGAGTGGGGCTATGTAAGAACAAGAACACCTCTTATGGCTAAATCAGATCTTTACAAGATATCAGATCATTGGGGACATTATAAAGATGGTATGTTCATTCTTGGTGAAGATGATGAGGATGAGAATGGCAACAGTATATCAGGCAATGATATATTTGCACTTCGTCCAATGACATGTCCATTCCAGTATTATGTATATAAGGCAAGACAGAAATCATACAGGGATCTTCCATATCGTATGGGTGAGACATCTACACTTTTCCGTAATGAAGATTCAGGTGAGATGCATGGTCTTACAAGAGTACGTCAGTTCACAATTTCAGAAGGTCATCTCGTATGTACACCGGAGCAGATTGATGAAGAGTTTAAGAATTGTGTTAAGCTTGCAAAATATTGTCTTGAAACACTTGGTCTTGAAGAAGATGTAACATACCGTATGTCAAAATGGGATCCTGAGCATCCTGATAAATACCTCGGTGGTGCAGAAGAATGGGATCGTGTAGAAGGTGCAATGCGTACTATTCTTGATGAGATAGGTATTGAATATACAGAAGAAGCAGGAGAGGCTGCATTCTATGGCCCTAAGCTTGATATTCAGGCAAAGAACGTATATGGCAAAGAAGATACTATGATAACTGTTCAGCTTGATATGTTCCTTTCAGAGCGTTTTGATATGTATTATATAGATGAAATTGGTGAGAAAAAGCGTACATATATCATTCACAGAACATCTCTT
>CAZFFA010000135.1:0-5611 GCA_964517955.1 uncultured Jutongia sp.
GGAATACATCAGAATGACGTAATGAAGATGCTGACTATTGTGACTACGATATTTCTGCCGCTGACACTTATAGCAGGCTGGTATGGTATGAATTTTTATTATATGCCGGAGCTGCATTTCAAATATGCATATCCGGTTGTGATAGGTTTAAGTATACTGATAATTATCATAAGTCTTATAATATTCAAAAAGAAGAAGTATTGGTAATTGGCAGCAGCAGTTTGTAACAGTTTAGCCATAAAAAGAAAAATATACTGGTATATTTAGTGGTTTTCGTATAAAATAAATATATTAGAGATTAATATATGTTTTAAGTATATTTGAAAGGGATGATATAGGGATGAAGAAGTTTGTAGTACTGTTACTTATAGTAGTGATGGTGATTTCACTTAGTGCCTGCAGTATGGATAAGTCATATGATGATTCTGATAAACAGACAAGCAGCTTATCTAAGGTTAGATCAAATAAAAGGAAGGTAGGCATATCCATGCCAACAAAATCGCTTGAAAGATGGAGCAAAGATGGTTCTTTTTTAAAAAATCAGTTTGAGGATGAGGGATATGATGTAGAAGTTACATATGCTGACAATGATTCTGATCAACAGGTGGAAGATATAGAGAAAATGATTGCCGATGGAGTTGATGTTCTTGTTATCGCAGCTATTGATGGGGAGACACTTACAACACCGCTTATAGATGCAAAAGGACAGAATATACCTGTTATCTCATATGACCGTCTTATAATGAACACAGATGCAGTTTCGTATTATGTATCATTTGACAATTATATGGTAGGAGAAATACAGGGAAAATATATCATAGATAAATTAGGTCTTGAAAAATCAGACGGCAAAACGTACAACATGGAGATAACAGCAGGTGATACAGCTGATAACAATGCAGAATTTTTGTTCAATGGTGCAATGGATGTACTGAAAAAATATATTGATGATGGAACGATAAGAATTGTGTCAGGTCAGACAAGCTTTGAAGCTGTTGCAATGGCACAGTGGAGTGAGGACGAAGCAAGAGAGCGTATGAACAATATAATTACATCGTACTATTCGGACGGAACAAAGCTTGATATCTGCCTTTGTTCCAATGATTCAACAGCTCTTGGTGTAACAAAGTCATTACAATTAAATTATAAGGGTGGCAATATACCAATCATAACAGGTCAGGATGCCGATGAAGCAAATCTTGCCAATATAATTGATGACCAGCAGGCTATGACTGTATACAAAAACATTTCTGATGAAGCAGTAGTTACTTTGAAAATTGTCGAAGAGATTCTTCATGACAAAATGCCTGATGAATCACTTTGTGCAGATTTAAAGTATAAATGCAGTTATGATGTAAAATCATATGACAATGGAACAGGGATCATTCCCTCATATCTGCTAAGACCAGAATTGATTACAAAAGAAAATTATAAGAAAAAGCTCGTTGATACAGGTTATTATAAATTGGATAAAGATGGTTATCCAAAAGTGAAGCAATGATTTATCACAGAAGATAAAGGAATGAAGGGTAGTGCCGACAATGAGAAAAAGCTGAATATCGAAGGTATTGCTGGTGATGAACGTGAGAATGTTATGTAAGAATGGGGAATGTTTAGAAAGACATAAAACAGGCTGCTGAATAATTGAAAGGGTTCCGGTTTTCATTTTTATGCATTTATAAACTTGTAGAAGGTAAATGTTTAGTGTATAATGTCGCAAGTATGATGAAAGTGCTCTTAGGATAATCAGAGCATATTGAAAAGAATGGAGGCTTTTAAAGTGAAAGAAGCAAAAAAAGAGAGGGGAAGCTTTTCAGGAAGTATAGGCTTTGTACTTGCTGCGGCAGGCAGTGCAGTCGGTCTTGGTAATTTGTGGAGATTCCCATATCTTGCGGCACAGTATGGTGGAGGTATATTTTTACTTGTATATCTGATATTGGCATTGACATTTGGTTTTTCTCTTTTGATGACAGAGATAGCAATTGGACGAAAAACCAAATTAAGTTCTATTCGTGCATATAAGACGCTTGATAAGCGTTTTGGATTTCTTGGATATCTTGCAGCAATAGTACCTGTGATAATACTGCCATATTATTGTGTAATAGGTGGATGGGTACTTAAGTATGCCGGTGTATTTTTGGCAGGCAATGCTGAAGCGGCAGCAAATGACAGCTATTTTAGTGGCTATATAGGACAGACAGTGGAACCTTTGGTGTTTTTCCTTATATTCCTTGCTGTTACGATGCTTGTCGTTATGGGTGGAGTTCAAAAGGGTATAGAAAGAGTAAGTAAATTTCTTATGCCTGTCCTGATAGTTATCACAGTTGTAGTATCTATATATGTAATGACTATCCATGGATCATTTGAGGGGGCTAAATATTATTTACTTCCTGATTTTAGTAAATTTTCTATCAAGACAATATGTGCTGCGATGGGACAGTTATTCTATTCGATGAGTATAGCAATGGGTATAATGGTGTCATATGGTTCATATGTCAACAGTGATGTAAATCTTGGTACGGCAGTAAATCAGATAGAAATATTTGATACAATAGTTGCATTTCTTGCCGGGTTCATGATAATACCTGCTGTATATGTATTCAGTGGTGAAGAAGGACTTAAATCAGGTGGTGCAGGTCTTATGTTTATAACTCTGCCTAAGGTATTTGACTCTATGCCAATGGGCAAAATTATAGGAGCTTTATTTTTCATACTTGTTCTTCTTGCGGCTCTTACAAGTTCGATATCGGTACTTGAAGCTATTATATCCAATGTTATGGATAAATGGCATATTGGCAGAAAGAAAGCATGTTTAATAATTGTGGCTATTTCAGTAGTACTTGGAATACCATCTTCCCTTGGCTATGGCTTATGGGCTGCCATAAAACCACTTGGACTTAGTTTCCTTGACTTCTTTGACTATCTGTCAAATAGTGTAATAATGCCTATAGTAGCTCTCTGTACATGTATTCTTATAGGATGGTGTGTTGGAACCAAAACTGTAGAAGATGAAGTTACACGTAATGGTGAAAAGTTTGGTCGAAGAGCTATATTCAGAGTGATGATACGTTATATTGCACCTGTTTTTCTGGTTATAATATTCGTGTTCTATACACTTGCAACATTTGGAGTAATTTCATACTAAATGTTGCTTTGCACCAGTCACACACAATATATGTTACAAATAGGTGCTTAAAATGTTCTTTACCTTGAATTATTGGAATATAAGACATAGAATAAATAGTAATGTCTATACATATCTTTATCAAGCGAAGAGCTGTTAACTTAGATGAACTTGTTCAGAAATTTGACATAAACTAGTACATCATTATAAAGCCTCTTAAACAGACAGGGCAATTAGCTTGATTTGTTTAAGAGACTTATTTTTTATGGAATAGGAAATTGCCTATGCGGCAGCATTGCCTTTTTGTTCTAATGTTTTTCATTAAATCATAGTATAGTTAAAAAGACCAGGCGTTCTATAGCTTTGAAGGTATATTGAATCATTATGAGAAGAAAAATATTTGCAGCGGGTTTGTCTATATTGGCACTATTATTTGTAATGTATCCTGATATTGCATGTAAAGGGGCAGAAAGTGGGCTGATGCTTTGGTTTAATGTGATCATTCCTTCGCTTTTGCCGTTCATGATAATATCGTCACTTCTTATAAAGCTTCAGGTGACAGGTTATATAAGCCGTATATTTTACCCGGTATTTCATCGTATCTTTGGATTGTCGGAGTCAGGCTGTTATCCGGCGATAGTCGGTATGCTGTCGGGATATCCGCTTGGAGCCGGAACAGTAGGAGAAATATACAGACAGAATGGAATTTCCCAAAAGGAAGCGCAGTATCTTCTTGGATTTTGCAATAATGCAAGCCCTATGTTTATGCTTGAATATGTAGGTGTCAAATGTCTTAGTCTTGATAAGCCTATTGTAATTCTTTTGATAATTTATATTTCAGCTATTATTAATGCATGGATTTCCGGATATAAATATAATGGGACCGGCAATTATGAAGAAAATATCTCCAAACAGAAATATCCGCTTATGGAAGCTCTTGATAAAAGTATTTTAAATTCAGCAGTAACATTGACTAAGGTGGGTGGATATATAATCTTATTTTCAATAGCGGCAGGTCTGATACAATACATACTTCCTGTATCAGATATTGTAAAGCTTGCAGGATGTGGAATACTGGAGATAACAACAGGCTGTGAGATGATTGCCATGTCACATATCAATAGTATGATAAAGAGAGTTGTCATAGCAGGAGCATGTGCCTTTGGCGGATTTTCAAGTGTGGCACAGACAGCAAGTGTGCTGATAGGAACGGGGCTTTCCATGAAAAAATATTTGTGGCAGAAATTCAGACAGAGTCTGATTGCCGCACTTATAGCTTTGGTGGTATTTAATTTTTTAAATTGACAAATAAATATTTAGGTGAGATAATCTAATACTTGAAGAAAATTTACAATAAAAATAGAAAAGAGGAAAATTAAATGAACGCAAGCGTAGCAATTCAGGTTTTACCTAACGTAACAGATGATGAAGAGGTTATTCGTATAGTTGATGAAGTTATAGCATATATAAAGAGTTTTGGATTATCAACTTCAGTAGGTCCTTTTGAAACAACAATAGAAGGTGACTATGACCAGCTCATGGATATTGTAAAAGAATGCCAGAAAGTGGCTATAAAAGCAGGTGGATGCAACCAGGTTTCTACATATGTAAAAATAGTATATAAACCTGAAGGTGAGGTATTGTCAATTGATAAGAAGATTACAAAACATCATCAGTAAAATTATTCCGGCAGTGGCAATATTTATATTGCTTGCAGTATGGCAGATATTATGTATGGCAGAAGTTGTGCCATCTTATATGCTGCCATCACCTATACAGGTGGTACAGGCTTTTGCCGGAGATTTTACGCTTCTTATGGGACATGCTGTGGTGACATTGTCAGAAGCAGCTTTAGGTATGGCAATAGGAGTTATTGGCGGCTTTTTGATATCAGCACTTATGGAACATTACAATGTATTATACAAAGCATTATATCCAATACTTGTAATCACCCAGACCATACCAACTGTCGCTATAGCACCACTTCTTGTGCTGTGGCTTGGATATGATATGGCTCCGAAGGTTACACTAGTAGTCATAATGACATTTTTTCCGATAGCAGTCGGGCTTCTTGACGGATACAAGGAGGCTGATCCGGATGCAATACGCCTTATGCAGGCTATGGGAGCGTCAAAATTTCAGATATTCAAACATATAAAAATGCCGGGAAGTTTAAGTCATTTCTTTGCCGGCCTAAGACTTTCCGTATCATACGGTGTTGTTGGTGCGGTCATATCAGAATGGCTCGGTGGATTTGCCGGTCTTGGTGTATATATGACAAGAGTTAAGAAGTCTTATGCTTATGATAAAATGTTCGCAGTTATATTTCTTATAACACTCATAAGCCTGCTTCTTATGAAATGTGTTGATCTGATACAGAAACTGGTAACGCCATGGAGTAACAGCAGTAAGAAAAAAGCGTGAAAAATTGTTAATAGTAATATAATATATGATGACAGAAATGGAGTAATTATGAAGAAAAAAATA
>CAZFFA010000135.1:5711-7742 GCA_964517955.1 uncultured Jutongia sp.
AAGGAAAAATTAACAGATATAACAATGGTGCTTGACTGGACACCAAATACAAATCACACAGGTTTATATGTTGCAAAAGAAAAGGGATATTTTAAGGCTGCAGGGCTGAATGTATCAATCATACAGCCGCCTGACAATGGTGCAACAGATCTTGTAGCATCAGGTGGTGCGGAGTTTGGTGTTGATTTTCAGGACACACTGGCAGCCGCCTTTGCAAGTGACAGCCCTCTTCCTGTAACGGCAGTTGGAGCAATACTCCAGCACAATACATCAGGACTTATATCACTCAAGAAGAGTGGAATAGACAGTCCGGCTAAGTTAGAGAAACACACGTATGCAACATGGGATTCACCAATCGAGCAGGCGATACTTAAAAATGTAATGGCTGCGGATGGTGGAGATTTTAGCAAAGTAAATCTTATTTCTACATCTGTAGAAAATATTGTGGCATCACTTAATGCCGATATTGATTGTGTGTGGATATATTATGGCTGGGATGGCATAAAGTGTAAGCAGGAAGGTCTTGATACAAATTATCTTCCATTCAGAGAGATGAACAAGACATTTGACTATTATAGTCCTGTTATCATAGCCAACAATGAATTTCTTAAAAAAGATCCTGATACAGCCAAAGCTTTTATGAGTGCTGTTAAAAAAGGGTATGAATTTGCGGCAGAAAATCCTGATGATGCAGCAGATATATTGCTTAAAGAGGCTGCTGAGCTTGACAAAAAACTTGTAAAAGCAAGTCAGGAATACCTTAGCGGGGAATACATTTCAGACGCAGAAAGCTGGGGAAAGATTGATCCTGACAGATGGAATGGTTTCTACAACTGGCTCAATGACAATAAGCTTGTAGAAAATAAGATAGAAGAAAACACAGGTTTCTCCAATGATTATCTTAACTAGCGGAGGGGCAGAATGAAGCTTGAAGTTAAAAATATATCAAAATCCTTTGGTGACAGTAAGATACTTGAAGATATTGATATATATTTAGAAAGAGGGGAACTTGTGTGTCTCCTTGGAACAAGTGGTGGCGGAAAGACAACCCTTTTCAATATCATATCAGGACTTATGGAACCGGATAAGGGCAGTATATATCTTGACGGTGAAGATATTACACTAAAACCCGGGAAAATAAGCTATATGCTTCAGAAGGATATGATGCTGCCATATAAGACTGTACTTGACAACGTAGCACTTCCATTGATGATAAGAAAAGACGGTCATGGCAGATTGGGCAGAAAGAAGCGTGCCAGAAAAGAAGCAATGAAGTATTTCGATGAGTTTGGTATAGCCGGTTATGAGAAAAAATATCCTTCACAGATGTCTGGTGGAATGAGACAGAGGGCAGCTCTTCTGAGAACATATCTTTTTTCGCAGGAGGTTGCACTTCTTGATGAGCCTTTCAGTGCTCTTGACACTATTACCAAAAGTGCAATGCATCAGTGGTTTCTGTCTGTAATGGAACAGATAAAAATGTCTACACTTTTCATAACACATGATATAGATGAGGCAATTCTTCTTTCAGACAGGATATATATACTTGCAGGAAGACCTGGAAAAATTGTCGATGAAGTGAAGATAGAACTTCCAAAGCCAAGAAACAGGGAAATAATATTGTCAGATGAATTTATAAGATATAAGAGATATATTATGGAGAAAATTGGCAGCTAAAATAAAAGCCCGCCGGGTTAATAAATGCACTGTATTTGTGCATGTAAGCCTGACGGGTTTAAGTTTTGTCTGGGGTATGCAAGTATATTAGTAATCAGTTGGCATTACAATAGCGCATATAATATAGGCAAGCAAACCTGTACCATAGCAAAGTATCAATATAGCCCAGATAAGACGAACGATAGTTGGATCTATTCTAAAATATTCTGCAATACCGCTGCATACACCACAGACCATTTTATTATGTGATGATTTTCTTAATCTTCTGTCATTCATATATAACCCTCCAGTCCTCAATAGGTAGTGTCAAAAAACTACCTCTTTTTTTACTCTAAAACCTTTATTTTCGGAGGT
>CAZFFA010000136.1:0-7731 GCA_964517955.1 uncultured Jutongia sp.
TGTCTACTATGCTTCTTGGACAGGCCGTAGCCGAGACAACAGGTCTTTATGGTCTCGTTGTTGCTCTTATTCTGTTATTCGCTAACCCACTCTATAGCAAACTTTAATTTTAAGACAGAGAAATAAAGTATCTTATTATTAAGTTTTTAAGATTAAGACATCAAAATCATTTTGATGCGCTAATATAAACTATAGAAGGGAGGCAGTAAGGTGAATAGTGTGATAAGAGTTGCACTTGCAGGCAACGGACTGGGTGATTATATATTTGGTCTTGATCCACAGCTGCTTGTAGATTCAGCTATAACTATACTTGCAATGTTTGCGCTGTTCCTTGCGCTTTCTTATCTTTTATTCAATCCGGCACGTGATTTCCTTGCAAAGCGTCAGGCTCATATCAAGGAACAGTTGGATACAGCCCAGAAGGAGAAGCAGGATGCTATCGAATTTAAGGCAGAATATGACACTAAGCTCAAAGCTGTTGACAAAGAAGCAGAAGAGATACTTAGTGAAACCCGTAAGAAAGCTATGAAGAAGGAAAACGACATCATAAATGAAGCAAAAGAAGAAGCTGCCAGAATATTAGACAGAGCTAACCACGAAGTTGAGCTTGAAAAGTCTAAGGTAAAAGATGAAGTTAAGCAGGAGATGATATCTGTTGCTACTGCTATGGCAGGCAAGATTGTCGCATCTTCTTTGGATGATGATAAGCAGTCACAGTTAATTGCAGACACTTTAAAAGAAATGGGTGATGAGACATGGCTAAGTTAATATCCAAAACATATGGCGAGGCTTTGTTTGAAGTTGCTATGGAAGAAGGCACTCTAGATTCCATGCTTGAAGAAGTGGAGGCAGTTTTTGAGGTTTTAAAGTCCAATGAAGAGTATATAGAACTTCTCAACCATCCTAGAATTCCTGTAGAGGAAAAGGTATCTATGGTAGAAAGTGCATTTAAGGGAAAAGTATCTGATGAACTGGTAGGATTCCTTGTTACTATCGTAGAAAAGGGAAGGTTTTCAGAGGTAGAGAATATACTCACATACTTTATTGACAGAGTATGGGAAGAAAAGAAGATTGGAGTAGCCTATGTGACATCTGCAACTGAATTGTCAGAAGATCAGAAGAAAGAGATTGAAGCTAAACTTTTGGCTACAACTTCTTATGTTGATTTTCGTATGAACTATGCAGTAGACAAGTCGCTTATCGGTGGCATGGTCGTTCGCATTGGAGACAGAGTTGTGGACAGCAGTGTTAAAACAAAACTCGAGACAATGGCAAGAGAATTGTCGAAAATCCAATTATCTCAGTAATATTATAAAAAATAATCGAAAGAAGGTGCGAGAGTATCATGAATTTGAAACCTGAAGAAATCAGTTCAGTGATCAAAGAACAGATTAAGAACTATAGTACCAAGTTTGAAGTAGCAGATACTGGTACTGTAATACAGGTTGCCGATGGTATTGCCCGTATTCATGGTCTTGCAAAGGCTATGCAGGGTGAACTTTTGGAATTCCCGAATGAAATATATGGTATGGTTCTTAACCTTGAGGAAGACAATGTCGGTGCTGTACTCTTAGGTGACCATAAAAATATCAATGAAGGTGATATTGTTAAGACTACAGGACGAGTTGTAGAGGTTCCTGTAGGTGATGCTATGCTCGGCCGAGTAGTTAACTCACTTGGTCAGCCTATAGATGGAAAAGGACCTATAAAGACAGATAAGACACGTCAGATAGAAAGAGTTGCATCCGGTGTTATTGCAAGAAAGTCAGTTGATACACCTTTGCAGACAGGTATCAAGGCTATCGATTCAATGGTTCCTATCGGAAGAGGACAGCGTGAGCTTATCATCGGAGACCGTCAGACTGGTAAGACAGCTATCGCAATCGATACAATTATCAATCAGAAAGGTCAGGGCGTTAAATGTATATATGTTGCTATCGGACAGAAAGCATCTACAGTAGCGTCTATCGTAAATAAACTGGAAGAATTTGGTGCTATGGACTATACAACTATAGTTGCATCTACAGCAAGTGAACTTGCTCCATTGCAGTATATTGCACCATATTCAGGATGTGCTATCGGTGAAGAGTGGATGGAAAATGGAGAGGATGTTCTTGTTGTCTATGATGACTTGACCAAACATGCCGCTGCATATCGTACACTTTCACTTCTTCTTAAACGTCCACCTGGACGTGAGGCTTTCCCTGGAGATGTATTCTATCTTCATTCAAGACTTCTTGAAAGAGCAGCAAGACTTTCAGATAAACTTGGCGGAGGTTCTCTTACAGCACTTCCTATTATCGAAACACAGGCAGGTGATGTATCTGCATATATCCCAACCAATGTAATTTCTATTACAGATGGTCAGATATATCTTGAGACAGAGATGTTTAACTCAGGTTTCCGTCCTGCTGTTAATGCCGGTCTGTCAGTATCACGAGTTGGTGGTTCAGCACAGATTAAGGCTATGAAGAAGATATCAGGTCCTATTCGTATTGAGCTTGCACAGTATAGAGAGCTTGCAGCATTCTCACAGTTTAGTTCGGATCTTGATCCTGAGACTAAGGCTCAGCTTGCACAGGGTGAACGTATTCGTGAGATTCTTAAACAGGATCAGTACAATCCAATGCCTGTAGAGAATGAAGTAATCATTATCTATGCAGCAACAAAGAAATATCTTATCGATGTTGAAGTAGAAGATATTCTTGATTTTGAAAAAGGACTCTTTGAATATATTGATACAAAATATCCGGATGTACCTGAAGCAATTAAGACTGATGGTGAGATTAAGGAAGAAACAGAGCAGAAGCTTGTCAAAGCAATTGAAGAGTTTAAGGCTGAATTTGCAAAGAATAAATAATTAAGTAGATTTGTATGCTGCTATCAGGCAGCAGAATGGAGATAACAGTATGGCTTCAATGAGAGACATTAAAAGGCGTAAGGAAAGTGTCCAAAGTACAGGACAGATTACGAAAGCGATGAAACTCGTATCCTCTGTTAAGCTGCAAAAAGCCAAACTCGGAGCAGAAGTGTCAAAACCATATTTTGATACAATGTATGAGACTGTGGCAGATATGATTGCAAAGTCAGGACAGATGTCGCATCCGTTCCTTCAGAAGAGCAAGTCAGACAAAAAAGCCGTTATAGTAATAACTTCAAACAGAGGTCTTGCGGGCGGTTACAACTCCAATGTTGTTAAGCTGGTTACTCATGATGACAGATTCGATGCAGACAATACAACCGTTTATGCGGTAGGTTCCAAAGGAAGGGATTCACTTGCAAGAGCAGGTTACGATATTGCAAAAGATTATTCTGAAGCAATCAATGAACCTCTTTACAGTGATGCAACAGAGATTGGAAAAGAACTCCTTAGTCAGTTTGTGAAAGGTGAGATTGGAGAAATATATCTTGCATACACAATATTTAAGAATACGGTAGTACAGATTCCTACTATGATTAAACTTCTTCCTATAGATGCTGAGGACATTGTATCAGAGCAGGAAGATATATCAGAAGATCCGCTCGATAAGATTACACTTATGAATTATGAACCGGAGGCTGAAGAGGCCCTCGATGCGATAATTCCTAAGTATGTCAACAGTCTTATATATGGTGGTCTTGTAGAATCACATGCCAGTGAAAATGGCGCACGTATGCAGGCTATGGATTCAGCGACAAGCAATGCAGAAGATATGATAAGTGATTTATCGTTGAAATATAATAGAGCCAGACAGGCATCTATTACACAGGAACTTACAGAGATTATCGCAGGAGCATCAGCGATATCTTAAAAAAATATAAAGGAGAATGACGATGGCAGAATTAAATACAGGTAAGCTTACCCAGATTATCGGTGCCGTTCTGGATATAAAGTTTTCAGAAGGAAAGCTTCCGGAGATTAACGATGCGATCAACGTACCATTGAAAGATGGCGGAAAGCTCGTAGTCGAAGTTGCACAGCATCTGGGTGATGATACTGTCCGCTGTATCGCTATGGGACCTACTGACGGACTTGTTCGTGGTATGGAAGCTGTAGCAACAGGTGGTCCAATATCTGTACCAGTTGGTGAGGCAACTCTTGGACGTATGTTCAACGTACTTGGTGAACCAATTGACAATAAACCGGCTCCTGAAGGAGTAAAGTATGATCCTATTCATAGAAAAGCACCGGCTTTTGAAGAACAGTCAACAGCTACAGAAATTCTTGAAACAGGTATCAAGGTAGTAGATTTGCTTTGTCCTTATCAGAAGGGTGGTAAGATTGGTCTTTTTGGTGGTGCCGGTGTAGGTAAAACCGTACTCATACAGGAACTTATAACAAATATCGCACAGGAGCATGGTGGATACTCTGTATTCACAGGTGTAGGTGAGCGTACTCGTGAGGGTAATGACCTTTATTATGAAATGATCGAATCAGGTGTTATCGATAAGACAACAATGGTATTCGGTCAGATGAACGAGCCACCTGGAGCACGTATGAGAGTTGGTCTTACCGGTCTTACAATGGCAGAGAATTTCCGTGACCGTTCAGGTAAAGACGTGCTTCTCTTCATCGACAATATATTCCGTTTTACACAGGCTGGTTCAGAGGTTTCAGCTTTGCTTGGACGTATGCCTAGTGCAGTAGGTTATCAGCCTACACTTCAGACAGAAATGGGTGCTTTACAGGAGCGTATTACATCAACAAAGAATGGTTCTATCACATCAGTTCAGGCTGTATATGTTCCTGCTGATGACCTTACAGATCCTGCTCCTGCCAATACATTTGCACATCTGGACGCAACAACAGTTCTTTCACGTTCTATATCAGAGCTTGGTATATATCCTGCTGTAGATCCTCTTGAGTCTACATCACGTATTCTTGATCCTCATATCGTAGGTGAGGAACATTATAAGGTAGCTCGTGGAGTTCAGGAGATTCTTCAGAAGTATAAAGAACTTCAGGATATTATCGCTATCCTTGGTATGGACGAGCTTTCAGAAGAAGATAAGATCGTTGTAAACAGAGCAAGAAAGGTACAGAGATTCCTTTCTCAGCCATTCCATGTAGCAGAGCAGTTTACAGGTCTTCCGGGACAGTATGTACCAGTCAATGAGACAGTGCGTGGTTTCCAGGAAATACTTGATGGTAAACATGATGATATACCTGAGAACTTCTTCCTTAATGCAGGTTCTATCGATGAAGTTGTTGAAAGAATGAACTCAAAGTAGAAGTGTAAAGAAAGGAGATTCAGATGGCTGACAAAACGTTCAACCTGCAGATTATCTCCCCTACCCGTATCTTCTTTGATGGAGATGCAGAGATGGTAGAAATGAAGACAACAGAGGGTGAGATCGGTATACTTGCCGGTCATATCCCACTTACTGCAATTCTTGAGCCTGGTGTTATACGCATTAAGCAGGCTGAGGGCAGTAAGGAAGCTGCACTTCATGATGGATTTGTAAAGATCACCAAAAATAAGGTGACAATCCTTGCAGAATCCTGTGAGTGGCCTGATGAAATAGATGTAAACAGAGCAGAAGAAGCTAAGAAACGAGCTGAACGCCGTCTTAAGAATGGTGGACCGGCAGTTGATGAACTTCGAGCTGAATTTGCACTTAAGAAGGCTCTTACAAGATTAGATCTTGCAGGCAGATATAAAAATAAATAATTATTATAAATTTCAGAGAAGTCATGCTCTTGATTGGGTGTGGCTTCTTTGTATAGATGGGGAATATGGGGAAATACGATAATTTGAAAGGTAGAAATATTATGAAATATTGGGAAAGATATGATGGAAATGATCTCGGAGCAGTATACAGTAAAGAATCAACCACTTTTAAGGTATGGTCACCGGGGGCAGACAAGGCAGAGGTTAAGCTTTATGCTACAGGAAGTGACAGCGAAAAAGGTGCCGGAGTTATTGGAATACACAAGATGATGGCGGAAGATAATGGTATATTTTCACTTGAATTAAAGGGTGATTATGATGGAGTGTATTATACATATCTGTTCACAAGGGATGACAGTACAATTGAAACAGTTGATATATATGGTAAAGCAGGCGGCATAAACAGTGGACGTTCTATGGTGGTTGATATGAAAAATACAGATCCGGACGACTGGGAGGCTGATAAAAGACCTGAAATACCGGAAAATGAACGTGTAATATATGAAGTTCATGTGCGTGATTTTTCAGACAGCAGTGACAGTGGAATTGATGAAAAACACAAAGGCAAATTTCTCGCTTTTACAGAGAAAAATTCAACTCTTAACAATGATGGTATTCACCCTACATGTTTGTCATATCTTAAAAATCTTGGTATAAATTATGTACATCTTCTTCCGTTTTTTGACTATCAGTCAGTAGATGAAAGTACAGATACATATAACTGGGGATATGATCCTGTCCAATATATGGTACCGGAGGGGTCATACTCTACCAATCCATATAAGGGTGATGTGAGAATAAAAGAAGTCAAGGAAATGGTTAAATCGCTTCATGAAGAAGGAATAGGTGTTGTTATGGACGTTGTATTCAATCATACATTTTCAAGCGATTCTCCTTTTGAAAAGACAGTACCCGGATATTACTATAGAAAAAAAGAAGATGGCGGGTGGTCAAATGGATCTGCCTGTGGCAATGATACAGCAAGTGAACAGCCGATGTTTCGCAAATATATAGTAGATGCAGTTCTTTATTGGGCAAAAGAATATCATCTTGACGGTTTCCGCTTTGATCTTATGGGACTTCATGATGTAGAAACTATAAATGAAGTAAGAAAAGCTTTAAATGAACTTCCGGGTGGAGAAAATATAATAATGTATGGTGAACCCTGGAAGGCGGCAGATACAGCTATTGCAGAATGTGCAGAACTTGTATCAAAAGAAACACTTAATAAGCTTTTTCCGGGTATCGCAATCTTTTGTGACAATACAAGAGATGCAATTAAGGGAAGTGTATTTGAAGCCGATGAACCGGGATTTGTTACAGGAGATCTTTCATGTGGAGATATTCTTGCAAAAGCTGTGGAAGGTTATAAAGCCGGTGATAAGGACTTAAAACCGGACAGCAGCAAAAGACTAATTAACTATGTGTCGGCACATGACAACTATTCATTGTGGGATAAGCTTGTCCTTTCTGATTCAGATAATATCAGGAATAAAAGCTATGAATTTCTCAAAAGAGATGAGAAACTTATCCAGATAAATAAAATGTGTGCCGGAATATATTTCACACTTCCGGGAACTCCGTTTTTACAGGCTGGAGAAGAAGGCGCACGTACCAAAAATGGTGTAGAGGACAGCTACAATTCGCCAATATCAATTAACAGGATATCATGGAGCAGAATGTGGGAATATAAGGAACTGGCAGATTACTATAGATTTTTAATTGCTCTTAGAAAGAAATTCTCATTTGAAGATACAAAGCTTTTTAATAAAACCGAGCATAAAATTGAGTTTATTGTAAATGTCGGAAAGAAAGATGAAAAACTGTTTGTATGTTATTATGCAGGTGAAAGGGAATGTGAAACAGAACTTCCTAAAGGAGAATGGACACTTATTTCAGACGGAAAAATATTTAATGAAGATATAAGTAAAAAATATGAAGGCAGGGTAAAATTGGGGGCTAAAAGTGTAAGTATTTTTAGTATGTAAATTATGATGTGTGGCACGTAACAGTTCCACCATAAAGTAATACCTGAATCCGTGAAACTCAATGCAAGCCAGTTCATCAAAATCCTGTATTT
>CAZFFA010000137.1:0-7722 GCA_964517955.1 uncultured Jutongia sp.
TCAATCGCCATCTCCAGTTTTTTCCAATGGTAAACGGAAGATTCATCCTGGCATCATTATTTTTCATAAGTATATCCTGCATCTGTATAATAACTGTATCTGCAACACTCTCATAAGCAAGAGTGATAACATTCTGCGCAAGCTCTGATCTGTCATTTGAACCGGTATAATCCATCAGATACTGAAAGCTTTCTTCTGACAATGAGGAAAAATATCCAAGCAATGTCTCATTATCATGCGTTCCACTATATACAACACAATTCTTATCGTATGTATGTGGAAGATATTCATTGGTTCTATTTCCGTCAAATGCAAACTCAAGCACCTTCATTCCGGGATAACCACTCCTGATAAGCAGACGCTTTGCTTCCGGAACTGCATCTCCTAAGTCTTCAGCAATTATCTTTGAATCACCGACAGCCTTATCAATTGCTTCTATAAGTTTTTCTCCCGGACCAGGTCTAAATTCTCCATCAGACGGAACACCATCAACTGGTATCGCATAATACTTTGCTATCCCTATAAAATGATCAATTCTTATAACATCGTAAAGTTTTGATGCCGCACTCATTCTGCGCATCCACCATGAAAAACCGTCTTTTTCCATTGCATCCCAGTCATAAATAGGATTTCCCCATTTCTGACCATAGTCTGAAAAAGCATCCGGTGGATATCCTGCAACATCTACAGGTTTAAGATTGTCATCAAGCTGATAATGTGTTGGATCGGACCATACATCTGAACTGTCCAAAGCAACATATATCGGTATATCACCAATAATTTCTATGCAATTTTCATTGGCATATGTCTTTAATTTTTTCCACTGTTCAAAGAACTTGTATTGAACATACTGCCAGAATTCAACTTTCTCCTTCAGCAATGCTCTGTAATATTTTAAAGCCTCTGGCTTTCGTGTCTTTATATCCTCTTCCCACTTAAGCCATTCTTTTTGTTCAAAATAATCTTTACAAGCCATAAAAAGTGAATAATCATCAAGCCATTCTTTGTTGTCTGCTATAAATGCTTTATATTCTTCTTTCTCTCTTTCCTGGGATTTAAAAAAAGCTTTACGCAAAATAGCATATCTGTTGTCATACATTTTGCTGTAGTCTATGTCATACTCAAGCTGTCCCCAGTCAATGCTATTCAAAACAGACCTTTCAACAAGACCTTCTTCAACAAGCATATCAAGATCTATGAAATACGGATTTCCCGCAAATGTTGAAAAAGACTGATATGGACTGTCACCATAACTTGTAGGTCCTATTGGCAACACCTGCCAGTACATCTGTCCGGCAGCTTTCAAGCTGTCAACAAACTGATACGCTGCTTTTCCAAAGGTACCAATCCCATGTGGTGAAGGCAGACTGCTTATTGGCAATAAGATTCCAGCCCCTCTGGTTAATCTTTGTTCCATTTTCATACCTTCCATGTTTTTATAAGATTCAGATTTCAAAAACATTTTTCTTAATTATTTTTGCCAAATCATTTACAACTATATTTTATCAACTAACATTTTGTTTTTCCATATATCATTTCTTAGAATAATGTTGTTTTTTTATCTTATATTTATATATAAATAATACATAAAAACATCTGTCCCAAAATTAGGACAGATGTTTTTATGTATATTTTTCTTTTATATTTATATTTTCTCTTTAATCATAACTTAAAATCTGCTTATTGCTTCTGATTCATCATCACTCTTTCTGATATCTTTAATCTGAACATAATAACCATCTTTATCGCCTATTGGTATATAAACTCTGTCACCGGTTTTGTGTTTAAGAAGGACTTTTCCCATAGGTGACTCTATGCTTATCATATTGTTTAATACATCTGTTCTTATAGTTGTAACTATTTTATACTCTTCTTCACAGTCATCCTCTTCTATATAAAGACATACCGTATCATTAAGTCCGACTTCATTTTCTTCAGAATCATCCTCTATAACTACAGCTGTTTTTATCATTTTTTCAAGATATCTTATACGGCTTTCATTTCTATTTTTTACTTTTTTGGCTGCCTTATATTCAAAGTTCTCACTAAGATCTCCCTGAGCCCTTGCTTCCTTCACATCCTCCAGTGCTTCTTTTCGGACAACCAGCTTTCTGTTCTCCAATTCCTGCTCCATTTTTTCTATATCTTTTCTAGTTAATCTATCGTACATTTTTTCTCCTTTTTTGCTATTTTTCTTATTATTGTTTCATTATATCTGTACCATTTTTAGTACATATATGATATAGTTTATAATTCATTTTCTTCTATTATATATGTGTTATTTTGATATGATTTTGAATTTACAATGTATTTTGCCATTTGCATCTTTATATTATTTTATTTTCAGGAATTATTGTCCCAAGATCACTTTTACTGCAGTTCATTCCGAATAACACTCCATGCATTTATCAGCCTCTCAATATTCCAGGCGGCATTAGCTGGACTTGTGGAAGGAAGTTTTATAATAGACCTGCCTGTTTTATCCATAGTATATCTTCTGTATAATTCATATGCTTTTCCACCATTTGCATATATATTTTTTATATCTGCTTTTTCTAAAATTTCAGAAAGATCATTGCTTACCACATTCTTTATTGAGCTATCACTTGAACCAACTATATCGCATGATGCGATCACATCCCACAATGCAATATGATGTTCATGAAGCATCTCTTTCTTCTCTTCTATAGTTATAGGAACACCACATCCCAACACTCCAGAAACAACCTTCCAGAATCTATTTTGTGGATGACCATAAAAAAATTCCTGCTGCCTTGATTTCACAGACGGAAAGCTTCCCAGTATAAGAATTTGTGATCTATCATCATATACAGGTTCTATAGGATGCTCCACATGACAATAATCTTTATTCATACACACCTCCATAATAACCATATAAACATATAAATCAGTAACCTTTCGCCCTCTGATCCATATAACATTTAAAACATAAAACAGTATATCATTATGAATAAATATTTACAAATTTTGTAACAATTCAGACCAAATTTTACCACAGTACGTTTTTTTATTATGTCTTTATCATAACGTTTATGGTATAATTAACTATAATAATTATAGATTTTAGAGTATCAGCCGGTATAAATTAAAGTTGAACTTAACTCTTATCAATATTAAGGAACGTGATCATATATGATAAATACGGATATTCAGATTACTACAGATTCTGTGTGCGATCTTCCCCCTCAGATCTATAGTAAATACAACATTCATGTAATCTATAGCAGAATAGTTACTGATTACGGTGATTTTTATGACTCAAAAGAGATTACATCAACCAATCTTATAGAGTATTATGCAACACAGCAGAACAGAGTTACAACGTTATGTCCAAGTGTTCAGGAATATAACGATTTTTTTGCAAGAGAAAGTGAGACAAGCTGCAGGATTTTACATATTGCACTTTCTTCAGATATAAGTGATTCTTATCTAAATGCAAAGAAGGCAGCACAGACCAATGAAAAAGTATATATTTTTGATTCAAAACAGTTAAGCGGCGGTATTGGCATATTAGTTCTGATTGCTGCGTCACTTGCTAAGGACGGAAAAACTATAGATGAAATAATCAAGAAGCTTGAATACTACAGAGAGTGTATTTACTCAGCATCTGTCATCAGATCCATGAAATATTTCCAACCGGATCATTTCAGGAAAAATTTTACTTTAAGAAAATATATTACAAGGATATTAAACAATAGATTTATACATCCTTCTTTTTTCATAAAAGGAGGTTCTCTTGAAATGAAAAAACTATATTTAGGCAGTATTGAAAAATACAGCAAAAAATTTGTGCGCAATGAACTGCGCAAACATGACAAAACAGACAATAGTATTATCATTATTGCTTATGCTGATTGTCCTTATGAAATCTTAGATGCAATACGAATAGAGATTTCCCGGTATATACACTTTGAACATATTTTATCGACACCAATGGCAGCCGTTACAACAAGTCACTGTGGTCCGAATACCATTGCACTTTTTTATATCACTGTCAATTAATTGTCTTTATAACCGGAGGTAATTATGTTACGAGAAAAAACAACAGACAAAATGATAATATTTACATATATTTTTGTTCTTTTAGTTCATATAATATATGGTCTTGTGAACTTTCCTATATCACAACATTTGTATATAGTAACTGCATCATCAATTGCTACTATACCTATAATTGCAACAAAGCTTATACCACATGGAAAATATAAATGGCTGACCTGCTATGGTGTACAGATCATTGATATGATAATCCTTGTCTTTATAGATGGTTATCTGCTTAATCTTTCTGCATACACCCCGATAATATATTTTCTTATCTGTATAGAATATACAGCATATTCCGATCTTAGGATCAATGTATTGCTTGATATATTATGTAATGCAGGAGTTATTATTACATATATACTTTGTTCAGATATAATCAATAATACTCTGGGCATACAATACTATATGATGACATGTGGTTATCTGGAAGTTATTATAATATTTGACTTTTTTATTGCAGCTTCAAGCATTAAGCAGCAAAAAGAACTTGACAGCCACACAAAATCACTTGTAGAAGCACAGAAAACAAAAGATAATTTTCTTGCCAATATGAGCCATGAACTTAGAACACCACTCAATGTTATCATTGGAATGGATGAACTGCTTCTTCGTGAAAAAAATCTTTCCAATACAATTATTGAATATGGCAATAACATGCATAGTGCTGCCCAGAATCTTCTGTCTATAGTCAATGATCTTCTTGACTTTTCAAAGATTGGTTCCGGCAAAATGACACTTATAGAAGAACCTTACCATATATCCAACCTTGTAACTGACATTGTCAACCTTGCTTTTACAAGAAATGCTGATAAACATCTTGAACTCATAATTGACTGTAATCCAAATATTCCGGAAACGCTGTATGGTGATGAACAGCGAATACGCCAGATATTTACCAATCTTGTTACAAATGCAATAAAGTATACACCATCTGGAGCTGTATACATATACATTGACAGGCGTCCAACGATTTACGGAATAAACCTGAATATTTCCGTACAAGACACAGGTATTGGCATAAAGGATCAAAATCTTGGAACAATTTTTGAATCATTCAGTCAGGTCGATATGAAGAAAAACAGAAAGATAGAAGGGACTGGTCTCGGACTTCCAATATCCAAAAAACTCGTAACTGCTATGGGTGGTTTTGTTCATGTCAAAAGTGAGTATGGAGTGGGAAGCGAATTTTTTGCGACTATTCCTCAGAAAATCATTGATGAAAAACCTTTTTTATCAATCCAGTCTGATAAAAAACCACGTATTCTTATATGTACAAATTATCGTGCTCTGCACAATGAAAGAACGCAGCATTTTTATGAGAATTTTGTTGTAAATATTTCAAGAGAGCTTTCCATTCCATATGATATATGTGAGGACATAAAGCAGATAGATGAATTTCTCAATAAAAACACATATACCCATATTGCTGTTGGCTCTTTATACAAATCATATACAGCACTATTTTTGAAGCTTTCAAAAAAATACAAAATACTGCTTACTTCAACAAGTACAAAAAATTCATACAGTATACCAAATATAATACCTATAGATAAACCTCTGACTACAATAGCATTTGTAAATGCTATCAATGGAAAAACCGCATTACCTGTAGAATCAAGAAAAAGTAATATTGATAACTCAATATATGTTCCTGATGCAAAGGTGCTTATCGTTGATGACAATGCAATCAATCGTAAAATTATAGAAGGTTTGTTGAAACCATACTCTATACAATGTGATGAAGCATCAAGCGGAGCAAAGGCATTGCAGCTTATTGATACAAGACAATATGATATAATATTTATGGACCATATGATGCCGAATATGGATGGTATCGAAACTACTCGCCGAATACGGCTTAAAAACAATGGCGCAGCAAAAGATATTCCTGTAATTGCATTTTCAGCCAATGCATTCAATGGCATAAAAGAAGAATTTATTGATAAGGGATTTCAGGATTTTATCTCAAAACCTATAGAGATACCTGCACTTGAAAGGATTCTTAAAACATGGCTTCCAAAAGAATATTTTAAGAAAAGAACCACCCCACCGGCTCAAAACAGTAAAAATGATTGCATAAGAGCTAATGTACGCTCAAAAAGTGAAGATCTTAAGTTACTTCCTGACATGTCCTATTATAAAGATTATCTTAAACAGCAGGGCATAAATCTGGGCGATGCATTGGAATACTGCAACGAATCTATCGAACAGTATCTCCAGATATTACTTATGTTTTACAATGATATACCGGCACAGATCCAGAAACTTGATCTTTACTCTAAACAGGAAGACTGGAAGAACTATCAGATTACAGCACATAGTATAAAAGCAAGTGCAAGAACACTTGGTGCATCGCAGCTCTATTCTATGGCATATGAACATGAAATGGCAGCTAAATCAGAAGATGGTGCATATATCATGTCTCATATTCGTGAACTACGTTTTGAATCGGAGCATATATGTGATATCTTTTCTACTGTAATAAGAAGCATGTCATAAAGAAATTAACCTTGTGGTTCTATATACACACCATTACATTGTTATTTGATATTTCAATATTTCGTATAATAAACAAAATAATTTTCCTATATGTAAAAGACAGGTGATACATTTACCAGATATTAAGAGGTAAATATATCACCTGTCTTTATATTAAATATATTGATGGCTGCCATGCTCCAAAGAAGCTTTAGAGCCCCTGATCTTACTTTTAAATAATCCTTATAAGAAAATGTATTTACAAATAAATAATATAGTAAGTATATACATAAGTGGTGTTATCTTCTTTGCTTTACCACAGATAAGATTGATTACAACATATGATATAGCTCCTATTGCGATACCTTCTGCAATGCTGTACATAAGAGGCATTGCAATTATTGTAAGATATGCCGGTACTGCCTCTGTAAGATCATTGAAATCTATCTCAAGAATTGCCGATACCATCAGGAATCCTACAAATATTAACGCTGGAGCTGTTGCAAATCCAGGAATTGCTGTAAATATTGGTGCAAAGAATATTGCAACTAAGAATAATAATGCTGTTACAACTGATGATAACCCTGTTCTTGCACCTGCACCTACACCTGCTGAGCTTTCAACATAAGTAGTAGTTGTTGATGTACCAATTATAGCACCTGCACTTGTTGCTATAGCATCAGCTAGAAGAGCCTGCTTAATACGTGGAAGTTTCTCATCTTTATCAAGCATCTTAGCTTTTGATGATACACCAATAAGTGTCCCAATTGTATCAAACATATCTACAAATAAGAATGAACACAATACAACTATAAAATCAAATACTCCTACATTGCTAAAATCAGCTTTAAAACACTGACCAAATGTTGTAGTAATCTTGCTAAAATCTGTCATATGCATAGTTGGGTATAAAGAATAAAAACCAGCCTTAGCATCAACCTGATATATTCCTACAGCCTGTGCGAGCATTCCAAGCACCCATGTAGCGACTATACCAATAAGAATAGCTCCCTTAAATCCCTTTACATAAAGAACAACTGTAATGATAAGACCAATAAGGGCAAGTACAGCACATATTCCCTGTGTACTCCAGTTATCAGCAAACTTACAGTATGTGAGAAGTGTCGAATCATCATTTACAACAAGATGTGAACCCTGAAGACCTATAAATGCAATGAA
>CAZFFA010000138.1:0-7716 GCA_964517955.1 uncultured Jutongia sp.
ATAATCTGTGCAACTAAAGAATGTGTAGCTATGGAGTGAGGCAGTACCTTAGCCGGACCTGATGCTTTTTGCATGTGTGCCGGTCTGTCATTTCCATCAGAACCACATACTGTGCACTTTGCAATCTGACGTACGATCTGTTTTACTATTAATGTTGCAGGCTGGAATTCTACTTCGGTACGCACAATCTCCTTGCCAATGACTTTTAATTCTCCACCACATACAGAACATTTTTCCTCCGGATTAATTATGTATTCTTCAATTTCCTTTGGAAGAGCAGCAAGCATTTCCTTGCGGACTCCGGGCTTACGTGGAGTTTTCTTGTGTCCTTTAACTACAATAGCTTCCTGCTCCTTCAATAATGCCTTGGCTAATTCTGTATTTTCTTCAAATAAACATAACTGCTCATATCCTGTTGAGACTTCGGATGATCTGCCAAACATCTTTTTCCTGGCATGGAGTAGTGCCTGAGTCATGTTTTCTATTTGTATCTGCTGTCTGCGGATAACTTCATCCTTTTCAGAAAGCTGAAGCTGCTGCTTTTTTACCAGCTCCCGCAACATCTTTAATTCTTCTTTTTCCGTCATTGGTACACCTGCTTTTATCTCGTTTTTTGCTAAGATAATTATACCATTTTCAGATTGATTTTTCTATAAAAACGAAGCAAAAGCAGGTTATAAAAATGCCGAAAATATCGGCATTTCAGCTGATTTATTGTGCATTATTTTCTGATCAAAAGCATGTATTTTCTGATGATAAATCAACCGAATGATGGGCATGTTTCTGTTCTATTTCCAGACCATCAAGAAGCCATTCCAGCTGTTGTTTTGTTATTTCCTTAACCTCATCTTTATTTCTCGGCCACTGAAATTTCATTCCGTCAAGCAACTTCTTTGTTGCAAGCACAAATCCATTCTTATCATATCTGAGTACCTTAATGGCATTTCTTCTCCTGTTACAGAATATAAAAACATAGCCATTTGCAAACGGATCCATATGATACTGCATTGTTACCATTGATGAAAGACTTGTTATCTGTTTCCTGAAATCTGTTGCACCGGTTGCCAGAATGATATGCTCAGCATCTCCTGCAAAACTCTTTAACATTCTTCACCAAGCTCCTTTATAAAGACAGCAGCAAGTGCTGCTTCATTTTTATTATGGATTGTCAGGGAACAGTATCTGTTGTTAATAACCAGTCCGTCAGCTGCTTCGCTGTTATTATGAGGTGCTTCCATCAAATGAGTAACTTCTGCAAAGCAGGTAGTATTATCATCTTTCATTGAATCAAGAATCTTTTTACGCCAGTAATAATAAGCATGCTTTGAAATCTGATTCTGTTGGCACCATTCATCAACAGTTAAATCACTCTGCTTAATATCTTCAAGTCGTTGTTTCCATAATAGGAATTTTTCACTTTCCATACATTACCTCCTGGTCTGAATAAATTTAATCCAGGAAAGTATATCAAGTATAGGGAGAAGATTAAAGAACGCTATGTTTTGAAGCACTTACCTCATTTTGTTCTTAAAGTTAATATATCCTTCACTTTTATACAAAGTGAAGGATATACTTTCATTACTATTCCCACTAGTGCAACAGCATATTTTCTGATTAAATGCTGTTATCTTCCTATTCCTGCTACATCTTCAAATATTCCCATTATCTTGTCAACGCCCTCTTTTTGAAGTTTCTGTGATAATAATGAACGAATCACAACACTTGTATTCTTACCATTCTCCTTAAGATACTTTTCATCTATAAAAGGACTATCAATAACATACCCTGTAACCTGTTCAAACATATCATAAAAGACAAGTAATACCATCTCGCTGACTACATTTACAATTGCCTGTATTTATATATCTGATTTTTTCATATAGCAACCCTCGCTCTCGATATACTGTATGATTTCATGTACTTTTATACAATATTTATTATATTCATATAATATCACTTTTGAGGATTTCTCACAATCACATTTTATAAATAAATCAATAACAGTTCAGTCACAATGAGCTTGCTCATTATATTATTATTATGGAATTGCCTTTCTTATCTGCTCTTATGCGTTGATAACTTTCTGGATTCTTTCTTTCATCTGATCCTCACCCATAATGTGAACGATAGACCAAAGATCAGGTGTATTGGCTCTTCCTGTAACAGCTATACGGACTATTTCTGCTATATCTGATACATTTCCCTTATAGTTTTCAGGATTTGCCTTGTAAGCTTTCATATCAGATGCAAAACCAAACTTATCTGCTATAGCTTTAAGATTATTGAACCATGCTGAATTGTCATCATCATGATTGTAAGTAGCAAGATATTCATTAAGAACAGCATCTACTGTTTCTTTGTCTTTCTTGAACTCGTCCTTCTCCTGATCATTTTCTATATCAAAGAAATATGCGATAAGTTCAAATATCTGTCTTGCATATGCAAAGTCTTTTCTTCTTCTCTTTGCACCTATACCCATATAAAGTCTGAGTATTGCAAGCATCTTTTCCTTATCTGCAAACCATACCTTACATTTCTCCGGTTCATTTTCCTGTGCCCAGTCATAAAGGAAATCATACATTTCATTTTCTGAAAGCTTAGAAAATTCATTTTTGCAGATATTGTGAAGTTTATCCTTGTCAAAAAGTGCTCCTGACTTACTCATCTTATCGATAGAGAATGGGAATTCATTGATATCTTTATCCGGGAATTTCTCATGCCATTCTTCAAAGTTTGAGTTAAGGAGTGTAAGAAGATATACCTTCATGCAATATGGATGATATCCGTCTTTTCTATAGTAATCCAATGAAAGTTCAGGATCTTTACGCTTTGAAAGTTTTCTCTTGCCACCTGTTACTTCATCAAACTTCATAAGATGAGCTGTATGTCCGTATTTTGGCATCCTAAATCCAAGTACATGGAAAAGCTCATAATGAATTGGTACTGAAGCTAACCATTCGCCACCTCTTATAACTGTAGTAGTTCTCATAAGATGGTCATCTATTGCATGTGCAAAATGATATGTTGGCACTCCATCTTTTTTAAGAAGTACGATATCATGAATATTTTCCGGAAGTTTAATTTCTCCCATGATACTGTCTTCAAATGTAATCTCTTTGTCAGGACTTCCCTGTGAACGAAGTCTTATGACATATTCTTTTCCGGCCTTTATATTGGCTTCAATTTCCTCATAAGAAAGATTACGGCATGTAGCATATTTTCCATAATATCCTGTAAGCACCTTGTCTGCATCCTGCTGCTCTCTTACTTTGGCAAGTTCATCTTCTTCACAGAAACATGGATATGCAAGTCCCTCTTCGACAAGCTTTTTAACATATGTGTGATATATATCAACTCTCTGTCTCTGATAATATGGACCATATGCATTCTGTGGTGCATCATCCGGGAAACCGGCACCCTCATCAAATTCTATATCAAAGTAACGCATTACCTTAATAATAGTTTCAACTGCACCATCAACCTTACGCTTTAAGTCAGTATCTTCTATACGAAGATAGAAAACGCCGCCTTTTTTATGTGCAATACGCTCATCAGCAAGTGCACTGTAAAGATTGCCAAGATGTATAAATCCTGTTGGGCTTGGAGCCATACGTGTTACTTCAGCTTTTGATGGAAGCTTTCTATATGGGAATTTCTCCTCATAATACTCCGGTGTATTAACCACATCCGGGAATAATAAATCAGCTAATTTCTTATTGTCCATTCTAAAAATAATCCTCCGTTTTATTACTTACTGTTCAAATATTATGCTTCTACTATCTCACCTGCAACTGCACATGCCGCTGCTGTCATTGGTGATGCAAGATAAATTCCAACCTTTGATGTTCCCATTCTTCCGAGGAAGTTACGGTTATTTGTTGCTACAACTTTTTCACCATCTGTAAGGATACCGCCTGTACGTCCGCAGCAAAGACCACAACTTGGGTGAGTGACCATAGCACCTGCTTCTACAAGTGTTCTGATTGTTCCATTGTCAAGTGCCTGCTTATATATCTTACGGCTTGCAGGAGTAACTATAAGGTTAACAAAAGGAGCAACCTTCTTTCCTTTTAATACTTTGGCTGCTGCCATAAGATCTTCAAGACGGCCATTTGTACATGAACCGATAAATACCTGATCGATTTTTGTTCCCTGAACCTCTTTGACAGGCTTAACATTGTCAACATTTGATGGACACGCCATTACAGGAACAAAGTCTTCTGCATTGTAATTCATCACCTTGCAGTAAACTGCATCTTCATCACCATATAATGATTTTTCCCTGTCTGTAAGCTCTATCTCACAGTATTTGGCAGTTTTTTCATCAGGAGTAAATAATGCACATTTTGCGCCTGCTTCTATAGCCATATTTGACATAGACATACGTGAAGCCACTGTCATATTTTCAACTGTATCTCCTGCAAACTCGAGAGCCTTGTAAGTAGCACCATCAGCTCCTAAATCGCCGATTATCTTTAATATTATGTCCTTAGCCATAACATTTTCAGGAAGTACACCATTTATATTGATCTTAATTGTTTCAGGAACTTTTATCCAGAGTGTACCTGTACCAAGTATACTTGCCATCTCTGTGTATCCTATACCTGAAGAAAATGCACCAACGCATCCGTATGTTGTTGTGTGACTGTCTGTACCAAAAACAATATCTCCCGGTTTTACATAGCCGGCTTCTGTCATAAGCTGATGACAGATTCCATCACTTCTATGTATATTTTTCATACCATACTTCTCTACAAATTCATTTCCTACTTTGAAATGTCTTGTATCATCTACCTGACTTGCAGGTACAAGATGATCATATATAAGAACAGCCTTGTCCGGATCCCATATTTTTGTAAAGCCCATTTCTTCAAATTTAGCCGCAACAAAAGGGATAAAAATGTCATGGATCATAACATGGTCAACATTTACCGTAACAATCTCTCCGGCTTTTACTTCTTTTCCAACATTGTTTCCTACGATTTTTTCTATAACCGTTGCACCCATCTTTTTATCCTCCTAATCAAGTCCGTTTAATTTTCTCATTGCTTTTACAAGACCACCAGCATTGATAATGTCAAGAAGGTTCTGTGGCAAAGCTGAAATAGGGAAACTTTTACCATTAGCTTCAACACATTCTCCAACATTAACCTTGATAGTATCGCCCTCACTTACATTGTCATGAAGTTCTTCCTGCTCAATAAGAAGAAGTCCATTGTTGATTGAATTACGGAAAAAGATACGTGCAAATGATTTAGCTATTACGCATTTTATACCAAGTGCCTTTATTATCTCCGGTGCCTGTTCTCTTGAAGATCCACATCCGAAATTCTTTCCGGCAACAATTATATCGCCCTCTTTTATCTGTCCTGCAAGTTCCGGACGAAGTGGAGAAAATGCATAAGGAGTCATGTCATTTACCGTCTTTAATGCAAGATATTCTGTAGGTATGATGATATCTGTATCTATATCATCGCCTAAAACCCATATTCTACCTGAAAAGTTTTCCATTTATACCTCTTTTCTGCGCACATTTTTTGTGCATAACGAGTTTGTGTCAAGTGTGCGCAGACACAAATCTCGTGTGTGAAAAATCTTTCGTATATGGATTTTTCACACTAATCTCTTTTCTATATATTTTAACAGTTCAGCTATAAACAATTATATTAAATCTGCTGTTGCTATCTCACCCTTTATGGCTGACGCTGTAACTGTAGCCGCAGATGCAAGATATACAAATGAATCAGGAGAGCCGGCACGACCCTTGAAGTTTCTTGTACCTGTACTTATAAGCACCTCTCCTGCACCGATAACACCCTGGCAGCTTCCCCAGCATACGCTGCAGTTTGGATTCATAACAATTGCTCCGGCTTCCATAAATATATCTAAAAGCCCCTCTTCTTCTGCCTGCAAATATACATCGCGGCTTGCAGGTACAACAAGAAAACGAACAAGAGGATTTACTTTTTTTCCCTTTAATATACTTGCACCAACCCTTAAATCTTCGATACGTCCATTGTTACATGAACCTAAAAATGCCTCATCTATCTTTGTACCCACACATTCTTTTGCATCAACAACGCTGTCAACGAAGTGAGGCCTAGCTACTATTGGTTTGATAGTGCTAAGATCTATATCATATACCTTTGCAAACTGTGCATCATCATCACTCTTAAATGAATACTTAGGTTCTCTGCCATGCTCTTTAAGATACTCAAGTGTAATATCATCAACTTCCATAAGAGCTGTCTTTGCACCAGCTTCAACACAAAGGTTACATATAGATGCTCTGTCACTTATAGAAAGTGTCTTCATTCCTTCACCGGCAAATTCCATAGCCTTATAGTTCGCACCATTGGCCCCTATCATTCCAATGATAGATAATATAAGATCTCTTGCATAAACACCTTCCGGAAGTTTTCCTGTAACATTAAAACGAAGTGTCTCCGGTACAAGAAGCCATGACTTTCCTGTAACCATTGCATAAAGATAATCAGTACATCCCACACCTGTACCAAATGCACCGAGTGCACCATAAGCACATGTGTGACTGTCAGCACCAAATATAAGCTCGCCCGGTCTTACATATTTTTCAAGCATTATCTGATGACAGACACCTTCACCTTCATAGAATGCAATGCCATTCTCTTTAGCAAAATCACGCATTTTCTTATGTGAAGCTGCTGTCTTTACGCTGTCACATGGAACATTATGATCAACAATCCATACAAGCTTGTCCTTATCAGCAATCCTCTTATTTTTTAATTTATTGTACATATCAATGGTAAGATGTGTTGTACCATCATTACTCATCATTCTATCAAGTTCAACAGTATGAATATCACCAGGCTTTACACTTTCCACACCTGCTGCTGCCGCAATTATTTTTTCAGCTATTGTCATTCCCATAACCTTAGTCCTCCTTATCAAGTGATGCAATCAATCCACCCTGCTCAAGAATCCCCTGCATGTATGGTGGAAGTTTTGTGCAGACATATTCTTTGCCACCTGTCTTTACAAGACCATCTGTAAGGAAAAGTTCCATTTCCTCGCCAGTCTCTACCCCATCGTAAAGATCCTTGCACACGATAACAGGCAGTCCGATATTGATTGCATTACGATAAAAAATTCTTGCAAATGACTTTGCTACAACAGCCTTAACTCCAAGTGCCTTAAGCACAGCAGGAGCCTGTTCTCTTGAAGAACCACATCCAAAGTTCTCTGATGCGACAACATAATCACCAGGCTTTACTTTTGATGCAAACTCCTTATCCAAAGATTCAAATGTATGTACTTTCATTTCATCAATTGTTGGATATAAAAGATACTGGGATGCAATTATCTGATCTGTATCAACATCCTGATGAAATTTAAAAATCTTACCCATGATGTATTCCTCCTGTTTGAAATTGTTATTTTTGTTCATAACAGACCTATGAATTTTCACAAGCTGTAATCCTGTACATTTAACTGCCGGCATTTGCCATACCTTCAAATGTACAGTTATTTCGACACATACCTTATAGTATATTTCATTCTTCTTTATTTGTAAACCATGCATAAACTTTTACATCATTTTCGGTGTAACAGTTCAAATATAAAAAAGCAGTCAATAATACGTAAGTTTACTTATTGTATTACTGACTATTTTTATGATGAACAGCCTTTCATTTCTGAAATGAAATAAACAAAAGCTGCGTAGCAGCGACTGACAGC
>CAZFFA010000139.1:0-7680 GCA_964517955.1 uncultured Jutongia sp.
ATAAAGTAATAGGCAATACATATTTGAGCTTGCTCATTATATTATTGGCTATTATAAACATAACAAAAGAGGCTATATAAATGGGAAAGTGTATGACAGATCTTGTTAATAAACTTGCGGTTAATAATACTTTGGAGAAAACTGAACTTGCAGAACTCCTTAAATACCGCAATAAGGAAACAACGGAATATCTATTTGAAAATGCATTACGTTTAAAAGAAAAATATTATAATAAGAACATATATATAAGGGGAATTGTTGAACTTAGCAATAACTGCAAGAACAATTGCTTTTATTGTGGTCTTAGAAGAGACAATATATTTATCCCGAGATACAGAATGGATGAATATGATGTGCTTGAGTTTTGCAGCAAAGGGTATGAGAGAGGCATAAGAACCTTTGTATTGGTAAGTGGTGATGATTATATATACACAGAAGATAAGATCGCACATATGATTGAAATAATCAAAAAGAGGTATAATGACTGTGCAATTGAATTATCGCTGGGTGAGAGAAATGTGGATGTATATAAACACTGGTTTGATGCAGGAGCAGACAGATATACATTGTACCATGAAACAGCGGATGAAAGTCATTTTAAGAAAATACATCCATCAGACATGTCACTTCTTAGAAGAAAACAATCTCTGTGGGAACTTAAGGAAACAGGATATCAGGTTGGAAGTGGTTTTATGGTGGGGGCACCATATCAGATGCTTGATAATGTTGTTGAAGATTTATTTTTCCTTAAAATGCTGGAACCACAGATGATAAGAACAGCCTCATTTGTTCCTACACCTCATACAAAGTTTGAACATGAAAGAAGCGGCAATGGGGATATGACACTATATATCCTTGCAATACTCAGACTGATGTTTCCAAGAGCTCTTATATCAGCAGATACGACACTTGACAATGTTTTATCAGATGGCAGGAAAAAAGCACTTAATGCAGGTGTAAATGAGCTTTTTACGAGCCTTACTACAGAACAGGTAAAGGAATATTATTATACATACAGCAAATCTTCAAGGAGAAGGGAAAGAGATGATATAGCCATTCTTGAAAATAATGTAAAAGAATGTGGATATACACTTGATATAGGCAGGGGAGACTGCAAAAGACCGCCAACTGTGGAGAAATTATATGAGAAAGTACATCGTATTATGCGACCATAATGTGCCCTGGTGCAAAAAGATTGAACAAATTTTTAGAGAATATAAAATAGAAGTGATCTATATAGAATTGCTAGAGGATGCTCTTGATAAGGTAAAAGGGGATATGTGCTGCCTTTTGGTCTGTTCAGAATATGAATTAGACGAGTACTGCAAAGCACATGATATCAATATGGAAACACCTATAAATAAGATAACAGGAGCCTCTGTTAATACTGCTGTTATATCTGATTGTGCCAGTGAAAACCGTGAGCTGGAATTTTTAGAAAGAGGTGCAGTTGAATATCAGTGGCGTGAAAAAGATATACAGATTATAATAAGACGTTTAATTATAGCAGCCGGGTTAAAATCCGGATTTTGTATAAAAAATTATAACAGGATATATGAGAGTCTGCATGAATTAGACAGGTCAGAATTTACGGCAAAAGAAATGAAAGTGCTTGAAGTAATTGCTTCATACAATGGAAATATTGTTTCAAGGGATATAATTATAGATAAAATATGGGGTGAACATTATAGTGAAGAATCAAGGGCTTTAGATACAATCATAAAAAAGGTTAGAAAAAAGATAAATATATACAATATAAGCATAGAAAATAAATATGGGGAAGGGTATTATATTGTAAATAAAGCTTTATAGCAGCCAAAGACAATTTCAGGCTGATTTTGTGAATGTAAGAAATGAATAGTTGGACTGTTGCAGATATGCAATGTATAATGTGGTATAATTAAAAAAAGAAATTTTTAATGTGGAATAGTGTATTTTGATGTAGAAAAAAGCTGATTATTGAAATTTTGTATGGTTGACTTTAAAAAAGATATGTTATAGCATAGTAATGTGACTGTTAAGAGTTATTAACAGGCAGAAAAACGTATTTTTTACCGGTGTATAAATGCTAAATAGGGAATCATAACAATTGTTATGAAAAATCAGGAGAGCAGGGGAGGGCTTATTTTGACTGATTTTACTACAAGGAAAGTGAATAATAAAATAACACAAAAAGATATTGTTGATACGGCGAGTGAGTTTGATAAATTGGATACGCATTTTATATTTAATGCACTTAACACTATTAAGTGTGCAGCTTTATCAGATTCTGATAAAGCGTGTAGTCTTATAAATGATATAGGTGTTTATATAAGATACAGTATGCAGAATATAAGAAAAAGCAGATGTGTGGCATTCAAAGAAGAAATAAAATATGTAAAGTCATATATCAATCTTCAGCAGTCAAGATTTCCGGGAATAGATTTTACTTGTAAAATCAATGATATAGACTTTTCGCTCCCATCAATGAGCGTTATTTTTTTGTGTGAAAATGCCATCAGGCATGGCTTTAAAGGTACAGAAAAAAGGGGAAGTATTGAAATAAATACATGGCACACAGGACGTTATCATGTTGTTCAGATATGTGATAATGGTATAGGGTTTAACACAGATTTTGTTGATATGGATCGTAGATATGGAACACTTGGTTATATTAAATATCAGATTGAAAATCTGTGTAATGGACAGTTGATATTGGATAGTATAAATGAACAGGGAACATCGGTCCAGATTAAAATCCCATTAAATTATCAAAATCAGGGAGGGAAAGACTTAAATGAGAACGATAATAGTTGATGATGAAGAGAGTGCCGTAAAGGTATTTATGCATGAGGCAGCAGAAATACTGGAATTAGAGATCAATGGTATATTTAAGAGTGGAAGGGAAGCATTATCTTATATAGAAGATAATGATGTTGATCTGGCAATACTTGATATCAATCTGAATGATATGGATGGAATAATGCTTGGAAATGAATTTAGAAAACGTATACCGAACATTATGCTTATTTACATAACAGGATTTGAAGAGTATGCACTTGCTGCAATAAAGCTTCATGCTGCGGCATATATTACAAAGCCTTATAATTCAGAAGAATTACGATATGCCGTAGAATCAGCGAGGCTTTTATCAAAGAGAAAAGACAAAAGAATTTATGCAAGGACATTTGGACATTTTGATTTTTTTGTCGATGATAAGCCTATAATGTTTAAAAGCGCTAAGGCAAAAGAACTTCTGGCATTACTTATAGATAGAAGAGGTGGAACCGTAACAACGGATCAGATAATATGCGCACTTTGGGAAGACAGACCAAATGACGTTGCAACACAGAATCTTTGCAGTAAAGTTGGAAAAACTTTAGAACGTGAGCTTAAACGTCATGGTGTTGAGGAGATTCTGGTATCATCGAGAGGTGTTAGAAGAGTTGATACAGAAAAATTCAATTGTGATTTATATAATCTGCTTGATGGAGAGGTTAAAAATGATGAACAGTTTATAGGAGAATATATGCTGGATTATAGTTGGGCAGAGAGCAGAATGGCATTGCTGGAAAAATATATTGAATAAGTAAAAAAGTTACATGGATTGTTACAACATGACAATCCATGTAATTTTTTTGAGGGAAAATGTAAAATTATTGCAAAGCAATTCCATTTCAATTCCTTTTGAGTTACATTTTTATTCCATTAGACAATATATAATGTAGAAAAGAAACTAAAAAATATATTTTTTGAAGAAACATGATGCCATAAATGGCGGAAAGGGAGAAAAAATGAAGAAAGTGGAGTTGCGTGTTATTATTGCAGACAACAATGTACAGGACAGAGAATGTAAAAAGAGAATTATGGAAGAAGTAGGTATGAATGTAATTCTTGCTACAGGAGATGGCAGTAAGGCATTAGCAGCAATACGTCAGAATAAAGCGGATATTGTGGTAATGGACATGGTTCTGCCAGGGGTAGATGGAATTGGAATACTTGAGGAAGCAAACAGATTGAAAAGCATAAGAAAACCTGTTTTTATAATAGAAACTGCGCTTCGTATGGAAAATTTAGTTGAACAGGCTATTCAAAATGGTGCTGATTACTATATGATGAAACCTGTGTCCAATCAAATGCTGATAAAAAGAATGTATCAGCTTATGGAGCGGAGAGATATACCTGTAGAAAATGTTAATAACGATAGATTTAGGATGATAGAGAACTTTAAATCGGGTGAAGAGCAGGAACAGGATGTAAAGCAGAAATACGCATGTTCAGGAGATCTGGAGATGGATGTGACGAATATACTGCTTGAGATTGGTATACCGGCACATATTAAGGGATATCAGTATATAAGAGAAGGGATTATCATGTCATTTTATGACCGCAATATGCTTCATTACATAACAAAGTTTTTGTATCCTTCAATAGCAAAAAAATATAAGACTACCTCCAGCAGCGTTGAAAGAACAATAAGACATGCAATAGAAGTTGCATGGCGCAGGGGCAGTATGGAAATACTTGAAGAGATATTTGGAAATACTGTATGTTCAGGAAAAGGAAAACCGACAAATTCTGAATTTATGGCACTTCTTACAGATAAGATAAGGCTTGAATACAGATCAAAGAGTGCATCATGATGGTAAAACTTGACTATAACATGGATTTTGGAGTATAGTAGTAGGGCAGTCTGATATAAGGGTAATGCGAATCTGTTGATTGTATACAAGAATACAATTATTCATGTATTACATATTGACATATATCAGGCTCAAGATACGATTAATGGAGGTGCCCTATGAATAATGAATCTATGATGGCATTAAGTAAGAAACTTGACGCTGAGTTTGATGAATTAGTTGAAAATTGTATGGTTTCTGGTGCCATTGATTTGAATTTATATCAGGAATACGATGTTAAACGTGGTCTTCGTGACAGCACAGGTAAAGGTGTGCTTACAGGACTTACTGAGATATCGGATGTTACAGGTTATGAATTTGTAAATGGTGTTAAGGAACCGGCAGATGGAAGACTATATTATCAGGGATACGATGTGCGGAATTTAGTTGGAACAGGTATTGACAGAAGATTTGCTTTTGAAGAGGCAACATACCTTCTGCTTTTTGGTGAACTTCCGACAGAAGCACAGTTAAAGGTATTTATCGATATTTTGGATAGTCTTCAGGAATTGTCAGGCCAGTTTGTACGTGATGTTATCATGAAAGCACCTAGTGCCAATCTTATGAATGGTCTTATGAAGAGTGTACTTACTCTTTATTCATATGACGCCAATCCGGATGATATATCAGTTTCAAATGTACTCCGTCAGTCTTTGCAGCTTATCGCAAAGCTTCCGTTGATTGCGGTTTACAATTATCATGCATACCGTCATTTTAACTTTTCAGACAGTCTTGTTATCAAGCCTACAATTTCAGGTTTATCTACAGCAGAAAATATTCTTCAGATGTTAAGACCTGATGGCAGTTATACAGACCTTGAAGTAAGAGTTCTCGATGCTGCGCTTGTTCTTCATGCAGAGCATGGCGGTGGTAATAACTCAACATTTACAAATCATGTTGTTACTTCATCAGGAACAGATACATATTCAGCAGTAGCAGCATCTATTGCATCTCTTAAAGGTCCACGTCATGGTGGAGCCAATCTTAAGGTTCAGCAGATGTTCCATGATCTTCATGAAAATGTAGAAGATACTTCAAATGAGAAGCAGATCAGGGAATATCTTCAGAAGATACTTAATAAACAGGCATTTGACGGTTCAGGTCTTATATATGGTATGGGTCACGCTGTATATACTCTTTCAGATCCAAGAGAAAGAATCCTTAAAGGATATGCGGAAAAACTCGCAAAAGAAAAGGGTATGGAAGACGAATATAATCTTTATGATACAGTTGAAAAAAATGCAGCTGAACTTCTTATGAGCAGAGGACATGTATTAAAACCTGTATGTGCCAATGTAGATTTTTATAGTGGATATATATATACAATGCTTGGTATACCTCAGGAGTTATTTACACCTATATTTGCTATATCAAGAATATCAGGATGGAGTGCTCATAGACTTGAAGAGCTTGTAAATAAAGGAAAAATTATACGTCCTGCATATAAGTTCGTTGGAGTTCATAAGGACTTTAAAGAACTTAAAGACAGATAAAAAATATTTACAGGTGCAGGTTGGCTATTGCAGCCGGAATGTAATCTGATAAATAGTTTTATAAATAAATACAAGTGAGGAAAGTTATGAGTGGAACAAATTTAATAGCAGTTTTAGTAGCATTTGCAGCATATTTATTGTTTATGATTGCAATCGGAGTATGGTCGATGCGAAAAACCAACAGCACAGAGGACTATTTCCTTGGTGGAAGAGGACTGACAGGCTGGGTTGCAGCGTTGTCAGCACAGGCATCTGATATGAGTGGATGGCTTCTTATGGGGCTTCCGGGTTCAGTATATGCACTTGGAACAGGTCAGGCATGGATTGCCATCGGTCTTTTTCTTGGAACAGTGTGCAACTGGCTTCTTATATCAAAGAAGCTTAGAAGATATACTATTGTTGCAGGTAATTCAATGACTCTTCCTGAGTTTTTTGAAAACAGATACCATGATGATAAGAAGATACTTCTTACAATATCTTCCGGTGTAATAGTAATCTTTTTCCTTGTATATACAGCATCAGCACTTGCATCAGGCGGTAAGTTATTCAATACGGTATTTGGTGTTGATTATCATATAGCACTTGCTATCGGTGCAGCAGTTATACTTATATACACATTTATGGGAGGTTTCCTCGCAGTATGTACTACTGATTTCATTCAGGGTATGCTTATGCTTGTAGGACTCCTTATCGTACCAATCGTTGCATATGCATTTGTCGGTGGAGATTTTTACAACAATATTGTTGCAAGCAATGTTGCAGGCGGTTATGATGATTATATGAGTCTTTTTTCAAATGGTGGCAAACCATATACATTTATTGACATAATATCACAGCTTGCATGGGGTCTTGGTTATTGTGGCATGCCTCATATCCTTGTTCGTTTTATGGCGATAAAAGATGAGAAAGAACTTAAAAAATCAAGTGTAATAGCAATTGTATGGTGCTTCTTATCCTTGATTGCTGCATGTGCTATAGGTATTATAGGAAGAGCCTATTTTGCAGGGGATGTTCTTAAGGACTCGGAAAGTGTATTTATCCAGATGATAGAAAATGTATTTACAAAGCATATAGCAATACCATTTATAGGAGGACTTTTCTTATGTGGTATCTTAGCGGCTATCATGTCAACAGCCGATTCACAGCTTCTTGCTGCTTCCTCGAGCGTTTCGGAGAATATCTTAGCGAAGGTGTTTGGCGTTAAGCTCAGTGAAAAGCAGCAGATGCTCGTTGCAAGGATCACCCTCGTTATCATTGCTGTGATCGGTGTTTTCCTCGCTTGGAACCCCGATAGCTCGGTGTTCAAGATAGTTTCCTTTGCATGGGCAGGATTTGGCGCTACGTTCGGACCTGTAATGCTGCTCTCGCTTTTCTGGAAGCGTTCCAACAAGTACGGCGCGCTTGCAGGGATGATATCCGGCGGAGCCATGGTGTTTATCTGGAAATTCGGCATTTCTGCTCTCGGCGGAGTATGGGCTATTTATGAGCTGCTGCCTGCATTCTTGACAGCACTTATTATCAACATT
>CAZFFA010000140.1:0-7606 GCA_964517955.1 uncultured Jutongia sp.
TTTGTGTCAAGTGCGCGCAGACACAAATCTCGTGTGTGAAAAATCTTTCGTATATAGATTTTTCACACTATATACTTACGAAAAAATCATCCCATATTATAAATATAACACTCAATATTTCTGTAAATCCAAATCCGAAAAGAATACACATCCAAAAGATTTTTTTACATCTTTTTATATTGCCTGCGGCAAAATTCTGGCTTGTAAATGTTACAGCCGCCTGTGCAAATGCATTTGCAATATCATATGTAAAGTATTCAAAGTTAAGTGCAAGTGATGAACCGGCAATCGCATTTTTTCCAAAAGAATTTATCCCACTCTGTATAAACACATTTGATATAGAAAAATTGCTCCCTGTATTCCGGCAGGTATACCTATCTTAAGAACCCTTACAAGCTGTGAACGCTCTATCTTCATTCTTTCTAAGCGAAATGTAAAATCATCATCTCTTCTATATAAATGAACTGTTACAAGTGCCGCACTAAGAATATTGGAAATCAATGTAGCTATTGCAATACCTGATACACCAATATGAAATCCTATCACCAATACAAGATTTAAAACTATATTTACAATCCCCGATATGATCAGATAGTACATCGGTCTCCTGGTATCTCCATAACTTTTTAGTACCGCTGCCCCAAAGTTATATACAACCATAAATGGAATACTTAAAAAATATATTCTTATATATAAAAGTGCCTGTCCAATTACACTTTCAGGTGTCCCGGAAGCCTCCAGAACCGCCCTTGCACATATAAATCCTGTACACATAAGAACGATACCAAGCAAGACTCCAAATGTCACAATAGTGTGAACCATTGAATTTATTTCATTTCTTCTTTTCTGCCCAATAAGACCTGCAAGCACTGCATTTGGTCCTACTGAAAGACCAACTATAAGATTTACAAAGATGCCGACAAGTGCAACACAGCTTCCAACAGCCGCAAGTGCATTATCTCCTGCAAATCTTCCAACAACAGCAACATCCGCAGAATTAAAAAGCTGTTGCAAAATGCTGCTAAATGCCAATGGCATGGAAAATAAAATAAGTTTTCCTGCAAGCCCTCCATTAAGCATGTCCATTTCTTTTGATTTTGTAGTTTTCAATGTTAATCCTCCATAATGTATGTCAGCTATAGATTATAACACCGCTTCATACTATTTCAAGTCATTATCTGCCCTATTTTTCTCATTGCAAAATACTTTTTACAGATACTCACTTAACATATCTTTTACACATTTTTCAATATCCTGTGCAATACATATACATTCTTCATAATTCATACCCGCATTAGTTCCAACTGTGGCAAGTTCATCAAGCCCTGGATTATTGCCGTTTCCATTGACAGTCGTCGTATGTTCTCCGTAATATGTGCTGCTATATGTCAGATCATATGCCGGACTTAATCTCCAACTATCATTTTTGTCATCATAAATAAATGTAAAGTTTTTTGAATGGTCATCCCTGTTATGCGCATATACATTAAAACACATGCGGCGGTACATATTTTCAATATCTTCTTTATTATTTCTTGTAAGGATATCGGTTAGCTTCATCAAATCATTATAATCCATATTAGGCTGCTCAAAATCTAATTCCAATATGGCAGCGGCTGTAAGCATGTGCACTCTTTTTTCACCATCACTATCCACTATTCGGTCAAATCTTTTAGTTCCAAAATATCCTTTACAGATATCAGACGGAAATAATTTAGTCTCCGCCATCTCAATCCCACACTTTTTTGCACATACCGAATACTTATACTCCATTATTCAAGCATCTTTTCCATCTACATGTGCCGGGAATTTAATTATCCATGATTCTCTATCTATGGTGGTCATTATTTTAGGTCTTGCTCCACCACTTGTTCCACCAAGCATATATAATTCATCTAAACACTCAGAATATTCTGTATTTAAAATTTTCTGACATTGTTCAGATAACTCATCCAGACTGCTTACTCTATTGTCTTCTTCAAGAATCCATTCAGGCTTATATGTTAATGCTCCCATGCCTGACCGGCCTACAATTGCCAGCCTGTCCAGTACACCCACATCATCTCTTCTATAGCCTTTTTTTCTCAACATTCTGTCAAGTAATAACCGTCCCCAGGCATCAGGCAGACTATCAGCAAAAACACCCCATAATCCATTAAAATAATCTTTTGAAGGTATATAAACTTTTTTTCTAAGCGGCAGTGAAAATGGACTTATGGCAAATCCATTCTCAAGCCATTCATCACAATACTCAAATGCAGCCTTATTATTAGCAGTCATTGCCATCGTACCTACAATTTTATTACCAAACAAAACATCGATTACTTTATTTGTTTTCATTTATTACCTCCATAATATTTTTATATGGAACATCAGTAAAAATATTTCTAAGATCATCTGCAACATCAAGTGCCATTGCAATTTTTGTAAGTGAAATCAATGATATCTGCCCTGTAGTTTCAAATCTCTTAATTGAACCAAGACTTACATTGCTCATCTTTGCTAGTTTTTCCTGAGAAATAGATTTTCTTTTTCTTATCATTCTCACTCTGTCAGCTATTTTTTTATCTAATTCTTCACATGTTTCCCAAATATATTCGCTCACAATATACCTCTTTATAATAATTTTAATTCCTGTAAACATCCCTCAATAGACATATAATGAATCATCACTGATTCAGTGTTCATTACTAGCTAATATATTAGCTATATCATACCTTTTTATGCATTTTCAGTTTATATATTAGCTATGTAAATTATAAACCACAATTACGAAAAATCAATAACAATTAACTATTTATTAACCATTATCTGCCCTATTTTTCTCATTGCAAAATACTTTTTACAGATACTCACTTCGCAACAACCGCATTTGGATAAATTTTCTTCATTTTTTCATCATCATAATGCTTATCAGACCACTTCTGCCATCCATACTCTGCCGTAATTTTCTTCTCACGCTCATCGTATCTTGTCAAAGCCATACATGATACACCCACATTGCATATCATAAAGATGATAAGAACCCATGTAAGGATTTTCCCAGTCATCTGTGGTATCTTTTCAATCCATTTTTCAATCAATGGAAATATATTTTTAAACCATACAACTGCCGCAATTCCCCAGAAAAAGCAATACAGAAGGTTTATTCTTCCACCCAGATTAAATGGAATATCACTGTAATCCCAAAATACTTTTCCAAAAAACAATTCTGTAAATACACTGCACAGATATTCATATGCACCACCTAAAAGAGTGCCTGTTACAAAAAGAAATCTTTCTGATTTGTCCTTATATTTATAAAGAAGTAATGTAACAAGTGCAAGCGCAAGTCCCCACACTATACTAAATGGTCCCCATACTACACTGCTTCTGCTCATCCACACTCCTGTTGTTAATCTGCAGAATATTGTCTCTGTTATATCTCCAAGAAATGCTCCTATCATAAATAGCATAACAATTTTATAAAATCCACAGCCATATGCAAAAACACTTTTGTCTTTGCTGACATTTTCTTTTTCTGCCATTTTTACGGCTTTTGGATATGCTTTGTGTATTCTTCTGTCTACTACTTCTGCAATCTTTTTTCTAAGTTTCAGACTGACTTTGTCAAGTCCGTCATTGGCTGCCATCCACTGTTTCGGATTGGAGCTTTTCCCACTAAGTAATATAACCGAAGCCAATACATCAATCAAAAGAACTGCAACTAAAGCCAGCAGAACAATTTTAGTCACAATCCCCGGTATAAATGATAAAACTATAATTGCCAGTTCATTGACAAACCGCACAGCAATATAGCCGAGGACTCCCCAGAATACAGATGCTGACGGACATATATATCCATCTATGTTCCATTTTATGCCAGAATAATCCCACCATCTTTCATGAAATATCTTTTCTATCAGATGACCGCTGATCCACTCTGCAACTGTTGCATAAACTGCTGCAAATAAAAAAAGCCAGAATCCCCGAAGTTCCTGTAAACCAACAGACATTAAAACTGCTGTGATTCCATATATTACACAAAATGGACCATTTACAAGTCCCCTGTTGGCAAATTTGCGCTGTTTCAATGTAGCTGCTACGGTTTCAAGGCTCCAGCCTGCAAATGAATATATAAAAAACAGCCATAGTAATTCATACAATGTAAAGTGATTCATGGTTTTATCCTCCGAATTAAAGTCCAATCCTATTATAGACGAAATCATATGCAAAATCTATAACTACTATTTATGAGGTAAAATACATGAAAATCACTATTGCTATTGATTCATTTAAAGGAAGTCTTACATCACTTGAAGCCGGAGAAAGTGCAGCTAACGGTATAAGAAAAGTTTATCCGGATGCAGATATATGTGTCAGACCACTTGCCGATGGTGGCGAAGGAACCGTTCAGGCACTTGCTGCAGGATGTGGCGGAAATATAAGAACAATAAAAGTCACAGGACCACTTGGTCAAACAATTGAATGTGAATATGGAATTATAGAAGAAACTAAAACTGCTATTATAGAGATGTCAGCGGCAGCAGGTATAACCCTTGTCACTGATAAAGAAAGAAATCCTCTGTATACAACTACTTTTGGTGTAGGCGAAATAATTAAAGATGCCATAAAAACAGGCTGCCGTCATTTTATAGTAGGAATTGGCGGCAGTGCAACCAATGATGGTGGTATCGGTATGCTTCAGGCACTTGGCTTTGGAATAATGGACAAAGCAGATAAGCCTGTCCCTCTGGGTGCTATAGGACTTAAAGAGCTTGACCATATCACTTATGACAACGTAATTTCCGGATTAAACGAATGTACATTTAGGATTGCCTGTGATGTAACTAACCCTTTATGTGGCAGCAACGGATGCAGTGCCATCTTTGCCCCACAAAAGGGAGCTTCACCGGAAATGATAACACAGATGGATAAATGGCTCTCTCATTACGCTGATATAGCAAAAGAAAGCCTGCAAAAAGCTGATCCTGACCATGCAGGCGCAGGTGCTGCCGGCGGACTTGGTTTTGCCTTTCTTACATTCTTTAATGCTTCTCTTGAATCAGGAGTTAAAATTGTTCTCGATGAAACAAGACTATGCGACTATATAAAGGATTCCGATATCGTTATAACAGGTGAAGGCTGTCTTGACGGACAGACAGTAATGGGCAAAGCCCCTATCGGCGTTGCGAAAATTGCAAAAAAATATGGTAAACCTGTCATTGCATTTTCAGGATGTGTAACAAAGGATGCAGTCCGTTGCAACAATGAAGGAATTGACGCATTCTTCCCTATAATCAGAAGCGTTACCTCTCTTGAAAAAGCCATGAATACAGAAAACGCAAAAAACAACATGGAAGATACCGTAGAACAGGTTTTTAGGCTGCTTGCCATAAAAAACATCTAATGTCTTTCCAAAATTCTCCTTGTAATTCAGATTTGGTAGTGCTATACTAACGCACGTAAGTTGCAACTAACAAAAAGAGAGGAGACAAAAAATGTTAAAAAGACGAAATAAGATGTTAGCATATCTTACTGCCTTTACCATGGCAGTATCCATAATGCCTTCAACGGCATTAGCTGCAGATTCATTTAGTGGTTCTGGAAAAGGTACACTATCAGATCCGTATATTATAACAAATGAAACACAATTGGAAGAAATGAAAAATAATCTATCAGCATATTATAAGCTTGGAAATGATATTGTTCTTAAAGACAATTGGACTCCTATAGGAACAGCGACACTTAAAGAAATGGATGATCAGAATTGTCCTGATGCATTTAACGGAACTTTAGACGGTAACAATAAAACCATTTCAAACTTAAAAGTTGATGCTGATAAGATATCCGGCAATGGAAAATATACGCCTGCCCTCTTTGGTATTTTTACTACAGGAGGACAGATTAAAAATCTTACTGTTAAAGACATATCTGTTAAAGGAAATGAAGAGTCTATGGTAACTGGCGGTGTTGTCGGTTACGGAATGGGTGGAAAACTTGAAAATGTCACTTTAACTACATCTGATGATTCTAAAAATACAATAACAGGTACAAACTGTGTAGGTGGTCTTGTAGGCGGCGGAAGCGGTGTTAATAACTGCGAAGTCGATAATACAATTATAAATATTTTCGGTGATAACACAAAAGGCGAAGATTCATTTTCATCAGGACGTATCGTCCAGCATGATGTAGCAGAATGCGGCGGTATCATAATAGGTGGAGGTTTCGGCGGTTCAATTACAGGCAACAAGGTAAAGAACTGTGAAATAAATGCCAACTCAGAAACAGGCGCAACAGAGGCAGTTGGTCTTGGTGGTATCGGAGGCTGCTTACAGTGTGTTACATCTGCTGACAAAAACAGTATAGATGGTCTTAAGATCAATGCACCCGGAGGTCATGCAATAGGCGGTATTGCCGGATACACAGGCAATGGCAATATGGAAGCTTATGGATTTGGAACAAAGACTGACATATCTGACTGTACTGTAAAATCACTTGATATCGAAGCTGAAAATGCTACACATGTTGGTGGTCTTATAGGTACAAATATGTATTATATGGGAATGGAAGGTAAATTTAATGTCCTTTCAGGCTGCTCTGTCAGTGGAAAGATTAAAGCCGGAACAGATTCTTCTTCAATATACGGTGTAAGTGTTCCGGGTGCAGTTGCAGGTCATGCAGCAGGCTGTGATGTCAGCGGATGCACATTTGAAGGTCTTGAGATCAACGGAGAAGCTGCCAAAAATGCAAAGGGAATTGTAAATGTTATGTATGAAAGTGCTGATCAGGATGATGAAAAATATGATCAGACAAACGCAGGTGCACAGCTCAATGGTCTTTTTGGTGAATACCAGCAGCTTTTCAGAGGTGCAACATTTGAAAGCAAATATGATTCTTACTGGTACGATGCAGCGGCAGCAGTAGTTGGAAAGACCAATGCGGCAGCAGCAGTTGAAGCAATGAAATCATCTATCGGAAGCACAAAATATGGCAGCGAAGCAGAAGAATATGCTTTCTGCTGTGACTTTACCAATGGCATAGACAGGATTACTTTCAATGGAACAGAAATATCCGGAACAAAAGATGGCAAAGAAGTATTCTCTCATCCATACAAGTGTATCGGTGTCAACAATATAGGTGAATCAGAAGGTGTCGAAGGCTTTGGTGGTTATACATTTGAAACTTTAGATGGCAACGATGATGAGTTTAAATATTTCCTTTTAATGCCTGATACTCCCGGTTCTACATATCATATTGAGTTCCGTTATGGAAATTCTTTGGAAGATTTAAAGAAATATGGAAGCGGCAAATATTCACACTGGCTTGCTGCAGGTATCTTAACAAGTGCATTAAATCAGTCAAGCTCTGACAAAGGCAGAAATGATGCAATGCTTAAACAGGTTATAGGATTATTCACTGTTGAAAATGTCTCATCAATGGCATCAGAAGAAACTGTAGCACAGAGAAAAGATATTGTCGGAATCTGGGATGCAGATGAGGCTTGCCTTAAAGCACTCCGCGAGGAAACAGGTTACAACAAAGCACAGATGTACTTTGAACTTAAAGAAGATGGTTCAGGAGCAACATATGTAGATGTCAATGGAACAGGTGATTATGTAAGAAA
>CAZFFA010000141.1:0-5333 GCA_964517955.1 uncultured Jutongia sp.
TATGCTGTGTCTTTGAAAGAATACCAGGCTTCCAAAGTTCAATATTTAAGTCCTTCATAAATGAGGCAATACGCTCTTTGATTGCACCAAAGTAATGATCGTCAAGCTCCTGTCCCTTTGGAGCCGGAGCACCGAAAAGAGTACGGCCTGTAAAGATCAGATCCTTACGCTGTAAATATTTATCTCTGTCTACAAGGAAGTATTCCTGTTCAGGACCTACTGAGCATGATACCTTCTTAACATCATCATAACCGAAAAGCTTCATAATACGAACAGCCTGCTTGCTGATAGCTTCCATTGATCTAAGAAGTGGTGTCTTCTTATCCAATGCCTCACCTGTATATGAGCAGAATGCTGTTGGAATACAAAGTGTAACACCTGCTGCATCTTCCTGAAGGAACGCCGGTGATGTACAATCCCATGCTGTATATCCTCTTGCCTCAAATGTAGCACGAAGACCACCTGAAGGGAATGAAGAAGCATCAGGCTCACCCTTTATCAATTCTTTACCTGAGAACTCAAGTACCGGCTTGCTCTCTGATGCAGGGCTTAAGAATGAATCATGCTTCTCAGCAGTAACACCAGTAAGTGGCTGGAACCAATGTGTATAATGTGTAGCCCCATGTTCAAGTGCCCATTCTTTCATAGCATGTGCAACCACGTTGGCAATCTCTATATCAAGATCTGCGCCGCTTTCCAATGTCTTCTTCCATGATTTATATACATCCTTAGGAAGTTTCTCCTTCATTACGTCATCGTTGAACACGTCTGTCCCAAAAACCTGTTCTATAACATTTTCTTTCATTTACTTACCATCCTTTCATATTAATACATCTTATCAATGTAATATTATAAGGAACCCTATCCTTTTATGCCTGATTCCATGATGTCATACCCTTGATGTCTTCCAATGATGTCATCGGGTTCCCTCATTGGAAAATATGTACAGCCTTATGTCATCCATACTAGCAAAAAAGGCGTGCCCAAATAACCATTAAAAGTTATTTGAGAACGCCTTTGTTCTGTACGATATTTAACCAACTGTTTAAAGTATAGCATACTTTTTTTTATTTGCAACCCCTTTTTCACATTTTTTGCTCTTTTCTTATCCTTTTTGTTTTAATTTCCTATTTTATATATGTAGCTTTAAAAAATTAGGTGAAACACTTTTTTACTTAATTTCATTAAGAAACAGGCGAGATATTGATTTTAACTGTGTGTCATGATAAAATTATCTTATATTTATGTATATGAATAACTGATTATCGTAACAGTTAAATATATAGAAAACCGGAGGATACCAATATGAATAAAAAAATCGTAGTTGCACTTGGTCACAGTGCACTTGGAAAGACATTTCCTGAACAGAAAGAAAATGTAAAGAAAGCAGCCGCAGCAATCGCTGACCTGATTGAAGCTAAATACACAGTAGTTATCACACACAGTAATGGACCTCAGGTCGGCATGATACATTCAGCAATGACTGAATACAGCCGTCTTGAGCCATCAAACACTGTAGCACCTATGTCTATATGCAGTGCCATGAGTCAGGGTTACATAGGCTATGATCTTCAGAATGAAATAAGAACAGAACTTCTTAACAGAGGTATATATAGATCTGTTGCAACTATCATCACACAGGTTCGTGTTGATCCTTTTGATACAGCGTTCTCTTACCCAACAAAAGAGATTGGCAGATATATGACAGAGGAAGAAGCAAAAGCCGAAGAAAAGAAAGGCAATCACGTAGTATTCACAGAGGGCAAAGGCTACAGACGTATCATTGCTGCTCCACGTCCTATGGAAATATATGAGCTTGATGCTATTAAAGCACTTAGTGATGCTGATCAGATAGTTATCGCTGCCGGAGGCGGCGGAATTCCTGTTCTTCAGCAGGGGACACGCCTCAAGGGTGCCAGTGCAGTTATAGAAAAAGACGTTACAAGCGCAAAACTTGCAGAAGGACTTGACGCAGATGTACTTCTTCTCCTCACCGGAGTAGAAAAAGTTGCCCTTAACTTTGGCACACCTTCTGAAACACCTCTTGATTCCATGACAGTTGAAGAGGCTACCAAATATATTGAAGACAAACAATTCTCATCAGGAGCTATGCTTCCTAAGGTAGAAGCTGCTGTATCATTTGCATCATCAAAATCTTCACGTAAAGCAATCATTACAAGTATTGACACAGCACTTGATGGTTTACTTGGCAAGACAGGTACAACTATTACATGCTGATAGATAATTAAGTACTTAAGATACAAAAACAGACAGGAAACTCCATTTCAAAGTCCTGTCTGTTTTCATCTGTTTTAATAGCTGCTGGTTCAGTTATAGAATACCGTACATTAACTCTAATTAGATATTCTCATTATATTCCTTTAAAATATTCTCAATAGCACTTAATTCATCATCTGTAAAATCAAGATGTTCTACTATCTTAACATTGTCAATAATCTGTTCTTTTCTGCTCGCTCCTATAAGGACTGATGTAACTTTGTCTTTACGAAGATTCCAGCTAAGTGCCAACTCTGCAATCGTCTGACCCCTGTCGGATGCAACCTCCTGAAGTTTTCTTACTGTATTGACCTTATTCTCTGTTATGCTATTTTCTTTAAGAAAATGGTTTCTGGCAGCGCGGCTGTCCTTTGGAATTCCGTCAAGATATCTGTCTGTAAGTACACCCTGTGCAAGAGGACTGAAGCATATTACTCCTGCTCCAACATCCTTTGCTGTATCAAGCAAACCTGAGGTTTCTGCCCATCTGTCAAGCATATTGTAGAAAGGCTGTACTATAAGAAGAGGTGTCTTATTCTCCTTTAATATAGCTGCTGCTTCCCTCAATCCTTCTGAATCATAATTGGATAATCCTACATAAAGAGCTTTTCCCTGTCTTACAATATCAGAAAGTGCTCCCATAGTCTCTTCAAGCGGAGTATCTGGATCTGCACGATGATGATAGAAAATATCTACATAATCAAGCTTCATACGTTTCAGACTCTGGTCAAGACTTGACATAAGATATTTTCTTGAGCCCCAGTTTCCATATGGTCCCGGCCACATATCAAATCCTGCCTTAGTTGATATTATCATCTCATCTCTGTATGGACGAAGATCACTGTCCATTATACGACCAAAATTCTCTTCGGCAGAACCCGGTACCGGACCATAATTATTGGCAAGATCAAAATGAGTAATTCCACTGTCAAATGCTGTAAAAAGCATCTCTTTCATATTATCAAACTTATCACATGAGCCAAAGTTATGCCACATTCCAAGAGAAACTCTTGGAAGAAGCAAACCACTTTTACCACATCTTAGATATTTCATTTTGTCATATCTTTTTTCATCTGCTATATACATTTAATCCTCATTTCTGCGCACTTTTTTATGCATAACGAATTTATGTCAAGTGCGCGCAGACACAAATCTTGTGTGTAAATATACAAATTCAAGCCCCATATCGAATGATACGAGACTTGAATGTAATTATAATATGATGCTTGTCGGTGTTTGTAGGATTGCGAAAATTGCGTAGCAATGGATCAATCCATGGCATCAGTTAGGGTCAAAATATATTTTGACCCCAACATCATAATATTATCAAACATCAAAATCAATTACGCTCCATGATTTGATATAGTTGCAACATCTACGATAGATAGATGATCTGTATCTGCACTCTCAAGAGATGTAAGAAGTGCTGAAGCTGTATCAAGAGATGTAAGACATGTTACACCTGTCTCAATAGCTGTACGGCGGATAAGGAAACCGTCCTTCTGTTTATCATCAAATGTAGGTGTATCGACAACAAGATCAATCTGATGTTCAAGAAGAAGATCCATAAGTGTAGGTGCTTCTTCATTGATACGGTTGATTGGAATTGTAAGAACTCCATGTTCATTGAGGACTCTTGCCGTTCCTCTTGTAGCAAATATCTCATAACCAAGTTTCTTAAAACGCTTAGCTATATCTACTGCTTCAAGTTTATCTGAATCCTTAACTGTAAGAATCATCTTCTTATGTTTAGGAAGATCTACACCAGAACCAATGAATGCCTTATAAAGAGCTTCATTGAATTTCTTTGATACACCAAGACACTCACCTGTTGACTTCATTTCAGGTCCAAGGCTTATCTCGGCCCCGCGAAGCTTCTCAAATGAGAATACAGGCATCTTGATAGCAAGATAATCTGACTTAGGAGCAAGACCTGTGCCATATCCAAGGTCTTTTACCTGTGCACCGAGAATAACTCTTGATGCAAGATCTACGATAGGAATACCTGTAACTTTACTGATATAAGGCACTGTACGGCTTGAACGAGGATTTACCTCGATTACATATACATTATCATTGTAAACGATAAACTGGATATTGATAAGACCTATTACATGAAGTGAATGTGCAAGCTTTCTTGTATAATCAACTATTACATTCTGAATCTTCTCAGAAAGTGACTGTGCAGGGTAAACAGATATACTGTCACCAGAATGGATACCAGCTCTCTCAACATGCTCCATGATACCAGGTATAAGGATATCATCACCATCACATACAGCATCGACCTCAACCTCTTTACCCATAAGGTACTTATCGACAAGGATTGGATGATCCTGATGATAACGGTTGATTACACCCATATATTCAACAATATCATTGTCTGATACTGCTATCTGCATACCCTGACCGCCAAGTACGTAAGAAGGTCTTACAAGTACAGGATAACCAAGTTCATCGGCAGCCTTAAGTGCTTCTTCTGTAGTAAATACTGTCTGTCCCTTTGGACGTGGAATACAGCACTGTTCAAGAATCTCATCGAAAAGCTCTCTGTCTTCTGCTGCATCTACATTTTCTGCACTTGTACCAAGGATCTTGACACCCATCTTAAGAAGTGCCTCTGTAAGTTTGATAGCTGTCTGTCCGCCAAACTGGACAACTGCTCCGTCAGGCTTTTCAAGATTAACGATATTCTCTACATCTTCAGGAGTAAGCGGTTCAAAATAAAGCTTATCTGCTATATCAAAGTCAGTACTTACTGTTTCAGGATTGTTATTGACGATAATAGTCTCATAGCCTTCCTGCTTAAGAGCCCATACACTGTGTACAGAACAATAATCAAACTCGATACCCTGACCGATACGGATAGGACCTGAACCAAGTACAAGAATCTTCTTTTTATCAGTATTGTCCTCTACTTCATTTATTCCATCGAAACAACTGTAATAATATGGTGTCTCTGATGCAAACTCTGCTGCACATGTATCAACCATCTTAAATGCGGCTGTGATACCCCACTTATAACGAAGCTCCTTAACTTCTTCCTCTGTTTTGCC
>CAZFFA010000141.1:5343-7602 GCA_964517955.1 uncultured Jutongia sp.
TTCAAATCGTTTTGCTTCTGTAAGAAGTTCCTTATCAAGTTCTTTTGTATTCTTAAGCTTATCTTCCATCTCTACAAGAATTGCAATTTTGTCGATAAACCATTTATCAATCTTTGTAATGTCATGAATCTGGTCGTAACTGATACCACGTCTTATAGCTTCTGCAACTACAAATATACGACGGTCATCTACTACTGCAAGCTGTTCTACAACATCTTCATCCGAGAAATTTACATAGTCCTTACCTTCAAGGCTGTTTACATGCTGTTCAAGTGAACGCAGTGCCTTCATAAGACCACCCTCGAAGTTTGTACAGATACTCATTACTTCACCGGTAGCTTTCATCTGTGTTGTAAGAGTTCTCTTTGCCTTGATGAATTTATCAAATGGAAGTCTAGGTATCTTAACTACTACATAGTCAAGAGCAGGCTCGAAACTTGCATATGTCTTTCCTGTTACTGCATTTGGAATCTCATCGAGTGTATAACCAAGTGCTATCTTAGCTGATACCTTAGCAATAGGATAACCTGTTGCCTTTGATGCAAGAGCTGAAGAACGGCTTACACGAGGATTAACTTCAATTACGATATATTCAAAAGATGTTGGATGAAGAGCAAACTGTACATTACATCCACCTGTGATACCAAGTTCATCAATTATACGGAGTGCAGATGTACGAAGCATCTGATATTCCTTGTCTGACAATGTCTGTGAAGGTGCAACTACGATACTGTCACCAGTATGTACACCTACAGGATCAAGGTTTTCCATGTTACATACTGTAATACATGTACCATTGCCGTCACGCATTACCTCGTATTCTACTTCTTTCCATCCGGCGATACATCTTTCAACGAGAACCTCGCTTGTACGTGAAAGACGAAGACCATTGTTGAGGATTTCTATAATCTCCTCTTCATTGTGAGCAATACCACCGCCTGAACCACCAAGTGTATAAGCAGGACGAAGTACAACAGGATAGCCAATCTTATTGGCAAATGCAATACCATCTTCAACATTATTTACAAGTTCTGAAGATGCACATGGTTCACCGATACGTTCCATGAGGTCTTTAAATTCCTGACGACCTTCTGCATTTCTGATTGTCTCCGCAGTAGTTCCAAGAAGTCTTACACCATGGCTGTCCAAGAAACCGGACTCTGCAAGCTCCATACCAAGGTTAAGGCCAGCCTGTCCACCCATGTTTGGAAGAAGACTATCAGGCTTCTCAACTTCAATGATGTGCTTAAGTACATCGATTGTAAGAGGCTCTATATAAACCTTATCTGCAATATCCTTATCTGTCATGATAGTCGCAGGATTGGAATTAACCAGGATAACTTCCATGCCTTCCTCTTTCAAAGAACGGCAGGCCTGTGTACCTGCATAATCAAACTCGGCAGCCTGTCCAATGACAATAGGACCAGAACCGATTACTAATACTCTCTTAATTCCTTCCATCTTTGGCATTATTTATTTCCTCCAATCATCTTCATAAACTCATCAAAAAGCATCTCTGAATCCTTAGGGCCCGCATTTGCTTCAGGATGGAACTGTACTGTCTTTACAGGTTTTCCTATATATTCAAGACCTTCTACTGTATTATCATTGACATTGACAAACCAAGGCTTTGCAACATTTTTGTCGATTGAATCAGCATCTACTACATAGCCATGGTTCTGTGATGAGATGTAAACCTTTCCTGTCTCAAGATTCTTAACAGGATGATTTGCTCCTCTGTGTCCATATTTCATCTTGTATGTCTTTGCATCATGTGCAAGAGCCATAAGCTGATGACCAAGACAAATTGCAAAGATAGGAATTCCGGATTCTGAAAGTTTCTTTATCTGTGCAATGATTTCCACACACTCTGCAGGATCTCCAGGTCCATTTGTTATCATGATTCCATCAGGCTTTGATGCAATAACCTCATCAGCATCAAATGTACATGGATAAACTGTTACATTGCATCCTCTGTTAAGAAGACACCTTATAATATTTTTCTTTGTTCCTACATCTATTACCGCTACATTCTTATCTGCTGTAACCTTTTCTGAGTTAATATCACCCGGCACATATTTTTCTACAGAATCACATGAAACCTTCTTAACAACACCTGTTACAGTGTACTCCTTTAATTTAGGAAGTACCTCATCAAGGTTGTAATTCTCGTTTGTTGTGATCATTCCATTCATTGTACTCTTCTCACGAAGAATCTTTGTAAGTGCTCTTGTATCAATACCGCAGATACCCGGTATA
>CAZFFA010000142.1:0-7546 GCA_964517955.1 uncultured Jutongia sp.
CTCTCGCTGCTGGAAACCCGCGATACGGAAAGGATCCGGTTGAATTTTGAGCGGGCGAAGCAACTCTCTCATGAAAACCATCTCAAAGAACATGAAGAAGATGGAACTGTGAAAGTTGGAAAAACGGACAAAAAGTTGTAAAATTGGTTGGAAAAACGAACAAAATAGGTTATTTTAGGGTTGGATAAACGGAAAACTGATGATTCAACGAAAAATCGACAACTATTTGGCCGATTTCTATGCCAAGCACAAGAACGCGTTGCTCGTGACCGGGGCCAGGCAAATCGGCAAGACCAGTTCCATTCGGGAGTTCGGAAGGACACATTTCAAGCATTTTGTAGAAATCAACTTTCTTGAATCTCCGGCAGCCAAGTCCATATTCGAGGGAGCCGATAGCTCGAACATCCTTTTGCGCCTGTCGGCCTACGCCGAAACAAAAGTGGTCAAGGGCGAAACACTGATTTTCCTGGATGAAATCCAGGAATGCCCCGATGCGGTTACCGCGATTAAGTTTCTGGTCGAGGAGGGATCTTACCGTTATATTCTGAGCGGCTCGCTTCTTGGGGTTGAACTCAAGGACATCCGTTCCCTTCCTGTCGGTTTTTTAACCATCAAGGAAATGTTCCCTCTGGATTTTGAAGAATTTGTGAGGGCGGTGGGTGTTCAGGCCGAAATTCTGGATTCGGTACGAGCCGCTTTCGAGAACAAGGTAGAAGTTGATTCTGTAATCCACGAAAAGATGATGGAGATTTTCCGCCTATACATGGTTGTTGGCGGCATGCCCGCTGCAGTTGCCGAGTATTTGGAATCGAATAACATCCAGAACATTGTGGAGATCCAGCAAGGCATCATCGAGTTGTACAAGAAGGACATTGCCAAGTATGACCCTGAAAACAAACTTTACCTAAACGAAATTTTTGACCTGATTCCGCCGGAACTGAATAACCAGAACAAGAGATTCATTCTAAAAAAATTGAACGAGAACATCAAGTTTTCCCGTCACGAAAATTCCTTTATCTGGTTAAAAGAAGCGGGGGTGGCGCTCCCCGCTTACAACGTGGATGAACCCAAAATTCCGCTGCTCCTTTCGCGTTCGCGCAACTTGTTTAAGCTGTTCTTGAACGATGTCGGGCTCCTTACTTGCCAATACGCGAACGGGATTCAGTTGAAAATTTTAAATGGTGAAAACGCCATCAATTTCGGTTCCGTTTATGAGAATATGACTGCAATGGAACTGAAAGCGCACGGATTTGACCTTTATTATTTCAATAGCAAAAAACAAGGCGAACTGGATTTTGTCATTGAACGGAATGGGCGTGTTCTCCCCATAGAAATCAAGTCGGGCAAGGATTACAAACGGCACAATGCCTTAAAGAACGTCTTGGAAACAACAAACTACGCCATTCAAGAGGCCGTTGTTTTCTGCAACGACAATGTCTGCGTCAAAGAAAAAGTCTTGTATTGCCCCATCTACATGCTGATGTTCCTGAAAAACGAAAAAAATGATTTGGGAACATACAAAATAGATTTAAGCGGCTTGGATAATAGTACGAAGAGGATTGCTCGCAAAAAGGCTCCATTGCATGCGTCGCGTGGTGCAAAGCGAGACCGTCGATGACTTTGGAAAAAGAGTGTCTAGACAGAAGAATGTGTCATCCTGAGCGAAGCGAAGGAGCCGCCCAGCGCCTCTACAAACAATGGTTCATCGACTTCCGCTTCCCCGGCCACGAAACCACCAAAATCGTAGATGGACGACTGCCGGAAGGATGGAAGAATGTTACACTTGGAAATGTTTACGGAAAGATTGAATCGGGATCAAGGCCAAAGGGTGGAATAGATTCTTCAATTCGAGACGGCGTTGTAAGTGTGGGGGCTGAAAACGTAATTGGTCTAGGTCAATACAATTATTCGTCAGAAAAACTAGTATCACATGAATTTTATGAAAATTCAAAACGTGGTAAAGTTGAAGATAGGGATATATTGGTTTATAAGGATGGTGGTTATATTGGCAGAACATCGCTTTTCCAAGACGAATTTCCTAGAAAAGTGATGATGGTAAACGAGCATGTCTTTTTGTTGAACGCAAAGAATCCATTGTATCAGTATTATTTATTCTTTACGCTGAATCGCCAAGAATATTTTGATAAAATGCAGAAGTTAAACAAAAATTCTGCACAACCAGGCATCAATCAAGATGCGTTGAAATCATTAGTAATTATATGGCCGCTAGATGAAATCGTCATGAAATTTGATAATTTTGTTGCGCCAATGGTGGAAAAAATATTCGCTTTAGCAAAGCAGAATTATGAACTCTCGCAATCCCGCGACCGCCTACTCCCCAAACTCATGAATGGTGAAATAGAGGTGTAATTGAAATGAAATATTATCTTCCATTAAAGAAAAATTCCCAAAAAGTAGAGATTGAAACCGAGACCAATTCGGTAATTCTTATTGGAGCTAATGGGTCAGGGAAAAGTCATTGGGGTGCATGGATTGAACGGCAAAATTTGGAAGGAGTTCACCGTATTGGTGGTCAACGAAATCTTAATTTTAACGAAAATATTTCGCTGAAAAACTATTCAAATGCGATGAATGCTGTGTTTTATGGCAATGAAATCTATACGACAAATAAAGCGGCTCATCGTTGGAATGACAATCATTTAACGACAACACTATTGAATGATTTTGAATCAGTTCTTTCTGCTATGATTTCAAAACATAACGATGAAAGTCGAGAATATGTGGATCTTTGTAGTGAAGGCGAAAAAAATGGAACGGCAAAGCCCGTTGTTCCGAAAAGAATATTTGATAGATTAAAAGATGTATGGGACTCTATTTTTACTCAACGCACAATAAAAATCAAAGATTCAAAATTTTATGCGTCTTTCGGAGTAAATGAATATTCTGCAACGAACATGAGTGATGGTGAAAGAGCCGTTTTGTATTTAGCATCTCAAGTTTTGTGTGTGCCATCAAATAAAATTCTTATTATTGATGAACCCGAATTGCATTTGCACCGTTCAATTATGTATCACTTATGGTCTGAACTTGAAAAGGCTAGGCCTGATTGTTTGTTCATTTATATAACGCACGATTTAGATTTTGTTTCTTCGCATATAGTATCAGATATTTATTGGGTGAAATCGTACGATGGTAATAACAATTGGCAAATAGAAAAAATCGCATCTGATAATGTCCCTGCGGATTTACAGGCAGAAATTCTTGGCAGCCGAAAACCGATATTATTTGTTGAAGGTGAAAAAAATAGCTTTGATACTCAGCTATATTCTGCTGTTTATCCTAATTATCATGTAATTGGCTGTGGTGGATGTTCTCAGGTTATTATGCGAACGAAAGCGTTTAATGCTACAAGATTGTCTGATATGCCGAATGTATTTGGTATTATAGATCGTGATTATCGATGTGAACAAGAACTTGATGCATTGAAAGCCCATAACGTTTATACTATTGATGTTGCTGAAGTTGAAAATTTATTCATCGTAGAAGAATTGCTTAGATTGGTTGCTGCACATTTAAGCATGGATGAATCAAAAATATTTGAAAAAGTAAGAAAATATGTTGTGGAGGAACGATTTAAAAAACAGATTAATAAACAAATTTGTCAAAGTACTGTAGCCGAAATAAAACATCAGCTTGATGTGATTGAAATTTCTAAAAAAAATGATGATGAGGCGAAAAGTACTTTAGACGGCGCTTTGAAAAATATCAATTTTAATTCTGTTCAACATGAAAAAGAAAAAGTTTTTCAGGATGTTTTGCAGAAATCGTATAGAGATGTAATTAGAGTCTTTAATGAAAAAAATTTAATCAATGGAATTGATGAAATTTTTGAATTAAAAAAGGTGGATACCGCTCTTTAGTATTGAGATTGTTGAAGGGAGAAAAAGGAAAAGACATTATAGATGCATTGATGCCTTATATGCCAGAATCTTTACCAACAATTTCGTAGTTCGTTCAAAGGGATGAAGCTAGAGTCCTTATCAAACTAATGTTCGGTGAAATTAATGCATAGTGATATGTTGTAGGAGAATGTGTGATTTTTGAATCGGGTCCATGGAAAGAAGATTTGTCATCTTATCATGCTAAAATTATTGAATACGGCTCGTTAAAATATTTTCAAAATGATGGTGATGAATCAGAGAACGCATATTCAATTTTAGAGAAAAGCATTTTGATAATATGCAACATTGGACATCCGAAGATAGTCATAATTGGGAATAGTCTAGAAAGCGAACGAAACAGGGTAAAGATATCTGTAATTGGCTGATTCATTCCTTAATTTTTGAATTGATTTATAACGAAGATCAAAGTGTAGAGGGATTTTGCGTTTCCTCAGATTTCGATAGCGATAAATATTTGTATCATGTAACATTGAATGATTGGTTGAACTATATAGATTTCATTAAATCGGACGATATTTCTGAATTCAGTGCAGAAAGAACTGAAAAAGGAATTAAGTACAAAAAAGTTCGAAATAGAAATTCATAACGACATCGTTAGCTTCTAAGACTATTATTTGATAAAATTAAGGTATGATAGATAAAATCAGAATTACAGATGAAAATGGTGAAAAAATACAAGAAATACCATTAAATTTAAAGAAACGGAAGCGTCGAAAGCAATTTTTTGATGTAGCTTATGTTGACGACTTTCGTGAAATCATGAACACTCCTTATTTTCAAAAGAGTAAGGAGTTTTCTTTAAAATTTAATTTGAGCTGTGCTGTTGCAGATAGACTAAATACTTGTGTTGCGTATTTAAATAAACACTTGAAGCACCCGAAAACAGAAGAAGATTTTTTGTCTTTTTTGATGTTTGCCAGCATGATGCGTGATGCTGTTGATGCTATATTAGAAGAGTTTGATGTTCAGTATAATTATCAGAATGAAGAACAGTATCAGTTTTTCAAAGATATATACGTAAACTCCAAAGTTTATAATCCTAAAGCGGATATTCCTACAGATGACAAATTTTTTGAGTATTTTCGTTCCTTGACATTTGCCCATCCAGTAGAAACGAATCGAGCAAAATTTCTTCATAAGGAATTAAAGGAAAAACATTATTGCCCGTTTGTTCTCATAAACCGTTTTTGGGGAAATCCAGAATGTGTTGGAGCAAGGATTTATACAAATGTTAGTAAAGATATTTTGGATGTGCATATTCCTTTTGAAAGAATAAAAAACTATCTGAAGTTCAAATATGAACAATTGTCATTTGCCACGAATTATTTGAAACAAAAATATCTTGATTTGGAAACGAATTGGAAAAAAGATAAGATTAATCAGAATCTACCTCCTTTAGAAATTCTGCAGAAAATAAAAGAGAAATTGGAACAAAGATGTGAAGAAACGGGCGATATTTCTGAATGTATTCTTTTCTTAAAATATAGGCCAAGTTTAAAGCAAAATGAAGAATCTACTTTAGAGTATCAAAGGGCTATTGTTCGTTGTTTGCCTTCTTTATGTGATGCGATTGAACAATTAGACGATAATAAATTGCATTCTGTTTTTGAATCTGTTCTTTGTGTTCGACCGAAGAATGCTGAAAAGGTTGATTATCAACTCGGTTGCATTTATGCCGATTTAAATTCAGACATTGATTTTTATCGATATTCATATACAATGGGGTGTGTCCGTTGTGTTATGGACGCTTTTGCTCATAAATGGGTGAGCGTTGACGATGAAATGTCTGTAGATGAAATCCGTTTTTTAATATCAGCAGCTTGTTATTTGGAAGAAAACGCCTGTAAAAGAGATTCCCTTTAGGATGCGTTTGACAATTAAAATTTTATATTAATTCATGTCTATGTCTTCAACTACCGACCTTCTTTCTCGTGACCAATTCGTATCCATAGTCTCCAATATCGTTGATTCCAAAATCAAGCAAAAGGAAGGTTATTCCTTTGCAATTGATGGTGAATGGGGCTGCGGAAAAACGACCGTTCTTGATATTCTTGAAGAACGCTTGAAATGTAAATATCTTGTTGTCCGGTATAATTGCTGGAAGTATGATTTTTACGAAGAGCCTTTGATTGCCTTACTTTCGGAATTTGCAAAGGCGATAAATTCAGAACAATCGTTTGATTACGAAGAATATGAAAAGAAGGCTTGGAAGATTGCTGGAAAAATCTGTTCCGATGTGACTTCTAAGTTAATTCAGGCTGGAACCGGCATAGATATAAAAGTCGCCGTAAAGTATGTCAATTCTATCCGTTCAATTGCGAAGGAAGAACGAATAAAAATCAAGGATGTAAATGACAAACTTCCGATTGAATTTCTAATTGAACAGATTCAAAATGATTTGGGAACGCTTTCGTCTTTTCAAAATCGTGGAATCGTTTTAATGGTTGATGAGCTGGACCGTTGTTTGCCAGATTATGCAATAAAGGTCTTAGAAAGATTGCACCATTTTTGTGATAATACAAAGATAATCCAAATTCTAGCAATCAACAAAAAAGAGATGTCGGGGAGTGTCGCGAAGGCTTTTGGATATCCTAATGCAGAACCTGACAAGGTTGAGTATTTTGCAAGTCATTATATGCAGAAATTCATTGATATGACATTATCGCTGAATAATGGAACTATAAATGATCCGCAAGCATTGTTGTTCTCTTCCCTAGAAAATTTATTTACTGAATACGATAATCTAGACAAAGCTTTCGTGGCGGATTTCATCCGGAATGTTCTGATTGATATCCCTATGCGTAATTTGAAGCAAGTTGTAAAGGTCGTAAGTTCTATGCATAGTTTGTGCCTTTGCGAATATCCCGAAAAAGAACATAAATTTTCATATGCGTTAATGTGTGCTGAGATATTAGAATGCGTGCAAGGATATTATTTCAATGGCAATCTTGATATAGAAGTTGATTGTTCTAAGTCTGTTTTTGTTAGCATTGCGTTGAATATACCTCCGTCAAGCGACAAACGAAAAGCTTTGGAGCATAAAGCATTTTGCGAACGTACTGAAGAAATGTTCTCTTGTAGAACAAATCTTATAAATCCTTTTTATACAGGTGGTAGGGATAAATACGAATTTTATGTGGAAACCCCTGTACAAAAAGTGTTGCGTCTTTTTGCTCCCGATGAAGCTGAAAATATTGGATACAAATCTGATGAACCGGAATACTTGATAAAGGATATAGAGTTTTTCAAAATCTTTAAAAAGAATCTTGATGTGTTGAAAATTCAGTAAAACGATGAATTTTGCTTGAAATTTCCTGAAAATCCATAATTCCACGAACAAGATGAACCTTTCGCTTACAAAACTGGAGATTTTCGGCTACGACCCGCTTGTTTTGCGTGTGTAAAATCAATTTGGGGAAGACCGCTGCGAACGCGTGGAGAAATAGCAAGTGCCTTCGATGGCTCGCAAAAACTCCAAATCGGGATTATTGAACGCATTCGGTGCCTTGGAACACTGGTTTTAGCGTACATCATGTGGTGGAGACCCCCCAAATTTCCTATTTTTTACTCATGATGGATTTTAAGAAAATGGAAGACGGCTTCCGGATGATTCTGGAAGGTAT
>CAZFFA010000143.1:0-7539 GCA_964517955.1 uncultured Jutongia sp.
CGATGCCTGCAAGGTCGAACACGATATCTCCGACCAGACCTTCAAAGCCATCAAAAAACAGATAAAGAAGATGGCATGAATTAATTACAAAATTGCTTGACAAATAATTAATGTCTAGTGTATTGTATTAATAACATCTTTTGATGTTTGGTTACCTTACCATGCAAAATAGAAATGATATCAGATGGGAGCCCTACCATATAAAATAAATGGGAGTTTTATCAGATGGGAGCCCTACCATACAAAATAAATGGGAGTTTTATTAGATGGGATTCTTACCAGCAAAAAGGTATTAGCGAGCTATATATTATGTAGCTCGCTATTTCTTTAAGGAATTATTTATGCAGGAATTAAATTTTTATTATATCAGCATAAAATACATTAGGGATTTATCAAAGCTTGATGACAATGTTATGTCAATTTCTCCACAAAGAGGGAAGCAGAATAGACCTTTTGTAGGGATTATTGTCCTTTTGAATGAAAGGCAATACTGCATTCCTCTTACTTCTCCGAAGGATAAATTTAAGAATAAGAAGAGTCAAATTGATTTTATTAAGATATTTGACGAAAATATCAAAGAAGATAATGGCACATATAAGCTGATTGGTGTACTGAATATTAATAATATGATACCGGTTACAAAACAGGTTATTCAAAAGGTTAATTTGAAAGTTAATAAAAGTGATAGTCAAGAAGAAAAACGGCATAAGCAGTTGATGCAAAATCAGATAAAATGGTGCAGAAAACATTCAGATGTGATTATCAACAGAGCAAATAAAGTCTATGACTTGGTTGTAAATCATCCTGAAAAGAATAGAAATCTAACTAAAAGATCTTCAAAATTTAAGGAATTGGAGTTAATAGCTGATAAATATAATAAAACAGATACTGAGGATTAATATTTATGATTAATAAATCCAATTTAAAAGACTTGCTTGACGCATTACACTTTGTGAAAATTTCAACAAACATATATGAGAAAAACTACCCTAATTTTGACTGTACCATAAGTATTGATACAAAAAATGAAAAAATCATATACCCAGAAGATAAGGGAATGAAAATAGACCGCCATACGACAGACAATTTTTCAGCAAATGAAAACTATGTTGTCTTGGAATGTGTTGACAGACTTCTTACAAAAGGATATCGCCCTGAAGATATTGAGCTTGAAAAGAAATGGTCTCTTGGACATATGGTTTCTGGTGGAGAAGATAGTGGATTTGCCGATATCTGTGTGCATGGAGAAGATGGTAAGGTCCTTTTTATTATCGAGTGTAAAACAGAAGGAAAAGAATATTCTAAGGAGCTAAAAAATACTGAAAACTATGGCGGTCAGCTATTTACATATTGGCAGCAGGAAAGAAACTGCAATTATCTTGTACTGTATGCATCAAAACTTTCAGGAAACAACATTAGTTATGATACTGAAAGTGTAGATTGCAGCGATGATCCAAATATATTAACACTTGCAAAAAAAGATGATTCTATCCACCTTTACAAAGATGCTAACACCGTTGAAGAATTATATGAATGCTGGGATGAAACATACGAAAAACGGTTTTGCGGAGATGTAATATTTCGTGATGATTCTGTTGCTTATAATATTGGTGTTAAACCGCTTAGAAAATGCGATCTAAAAGATTTCAGTGAAAATGACAAAATCGTCAATAAATTTGAAGAAATCCTGCGACACAACAATGTGTCAGATAAGGAAAATGCATTTAATAGATTAATTGCTTTGTTTATCTGCAAGCTTGTAGATGAAATTCAAAAGGGAGAAAACGATGAGGTAGATTTCCAATATAAAGTGGGAACCGATACTTACGAATCTCTTCAAGACAGACTTCAACGCCTTCATAAAGAAGGTATGGAAAAGTTTATGCGTGAAGAAATTTTTTATGTCCCAGACACTTATGCAGAAGACTTAGTTCAACAGTATTCTGGTTACAAAAGAAAAAATATGATTGAAGATTTAAAGAAAACAATCAGAATACTGAAATTTTATTCAAACAATGATTTTGCATTTAAAGATGTTCATAATGAGGAATTGTTCTACCAGAATGGCAAAATCGTAGTTGAAGTCGTTCAGCTTTTTGAACCATTTAGAATTATTGGTTCAAAGGATGTACAGATGTTGGGAGACCTTTTTGAACAGCTTCTTAATAAGGGTTTTAAACAGAACGAAGGACAGTTTTTTACACCAATTCCTATTACAAGGTTTATCTGGGACAGCTTGCCTGTTAAAGATTACATAAAAAAAGACGAGGGCTTAGAATATCCCAGAATCATAGATTATGCCTGTGGCGCAGGACATTTTTTAACTCAGGGAGTAGAAGCTGTAAATGCAGCTGTTAAATCGCTTGAACCTGAGATAAATACGAATCGAAAATGGGTTGAAAACAAAGTTTACGGTATCGAAAAAGATTACCGTCTTGCTCGTGTATCAAAAATTTCTCTCTTTATGCATGGCGCAGGGGATGCTAATATTATTTTTGGTGATGGTCTGGAAAACTATGCTGATAAAGGGATTACACCTGAATCATTTGATATTCTTGTTGCTAACCCGCCTTATTCTGTAAAGGCATTTAAAAGCCATATGAAGCTAAAAGATAATGATTTTAATCTTCTAGCAAAAATCACCAATGACGGTTCAGAAATTGAAACTTTATTCGTAGAAAGAATCTCTCAACTTTTAAAACCAAATGGAATTGCTGCAGTTATTCTGCCTTCTTCTATACTAAGTAACGATTCTGGAAGCTATACTGGAGCACGTGAAGAGTTGCTTCAGCATTTTTTCATTCGTGCGATTACATGTTTTGGCAGTAAAACCTTCGGTGCAACAGGAACAAATACTGTAGTCTTATTTTTGCAAAAAATAGATGAGCCTCCTGTACGTTTTAAGCTGGTTGAAGATAGTGCCAATGCTATATTATCTGGAAAACCTCTCTCAAATTGGGAGGATGAACAAATCTTTGAGATGTATCTTTCTGAAACAGACGCTGATGAAGAATTTTATAAGTCCTTGATTCAAGAGTCAGAAGCATATGATTATTTTGAAGGTGATAAATATTTAAAAAATTATATTCCAGCGTTCAAAGATCTTCCAGATGTAAAGAACAAATTAAGGCAGAAAACATTTCAAAAATTAAGTGACGAGGAAAAGAATACATGGCTAAATCAGCGATTCTATTCTTTTGTCAAAGAGCACGAAAAAGAAAAACTTATGTACTTTGCCATGATCTATCAGCAAACTGTACTCATTATCACTTCTCCTGCAGATAACGCCGAACAGAAGATTTTCTTGGGATATGATTGGAGCAATAGAAAAGGGAGCGAAGGTATTGTCATTAATACGCCTGGTGGTAAGCTGTATGATGATAAGGACAGATTTGCTGATAATACCATTTCTGGAATGATTCGCAATTCTTTTAAAGAAAAAGAAATGTCTGTTCCAGAATATAAAGAATATTATCGATATGCAAACCTTAAAGATATGATTGATTTTTCGAGGGTGGAATTCAATAAAGCAATTAAGACGACTTCATACAAAAAATTTGAAATTAACAGCAAATATCCTTTAATCCAGATAGATAAATTAGTTAATACTATTGGCGGGCTATGGACTGGAGAAAAACCGCCTTTTAAGAAAGTAAATGTTATTCGAAATACAAATTTTCGTATGGATGGCTCTCTAGATCTACATGATATCGCAAATATTGAAGTTGAAGAAGCGGCATATTCTAATAGAACATTACAACGAGGCGATATTATTATTGAAAAATCAGGAGGAAGTGAAACTCAAGCTGTAGGAAGAGTAGTTTATTTTAATCTAACTCAGACAGATTATTCATTTTCAAATTTTACTACTAGATTAAGAGTAATTAACCCGTCTATACTACCAAAATACTTGTTTTTGGTATTAAATGCTTGTTATCATATGGGCTTCACATGGGAATTTCAACATGGTTCAAGCGGCTTAAAAAATTTAAATTTACCATGTTATCTAGCAAATAAAATCCCTGTTCCTCCACTAGACATTCAGCAAAAACTAGTGGATGAATGCTCTATTATTGATAAAGAATATAGTATTACGCAAAATAAGATAGAAGAGTATAAGACAACGATTGAAAATATGTTTTCTGATATTAATAGAAAAAGTTCTCACACCGTTCGCCTTGATTCATCTGATTTATTTTCCATCGGTATTGGGCGTAGAATATTAAAGAAACAAATTACAGAAAATGGCATTCCAATATACAGTGCAAATGTAAATAAACCCTTCGGTCATATAGAAAGTACATTTTTTGAAGATTATTCTGTCGGTACAGTAATATGGGGTATTGATGGTGATTGGGATGTAAATTACATTCCTCCTGAAACGCCTTTTTATCCAACAGATCATTGCGGTACACTGCGTGTGCTCACTGACAAAATCAATGAACATTATATCGCTTTTGCTTTAAAAGAAGAGGGAAAACACCAGCGATTTACTCGCTCTAATCGAGCATCAACTGACCGCATAAAATCCTTACATCTTACACTTCCTGATAAAGAGCAGCAGGACAAGTTTATTGATAAAGTAAACGATATTGAAGCAAAAATATCTGCACTTGAAGATGAATATATAGATATCAATGATAGAAAACAGGAAATATTAAAAAAATATTTATGATGATAAGTAATTATTCACCAGAACAAAATAAAAACTACTCAATAACTGATGAAGAAAGGTTATGTTCCTCATTAACTGTAACATTATGCTCAAATGGCTGTCTTAGCGGTCCACATTTATTAGAAATAGAATATATATTTCAAAATACAAAGATAAAAATAACAATAGAACAAAATGGAATACGTATCATTACCCTTATTACAAACAGACCTATTAAAATGAAGATTCTATGGAATTTTTACTGTCAATTGGAAAAATTTTTTGTACTGCTTGATGGTCAATTTTATTTGATAAAAAATATGACATTTTCAGGTAATGATTGTACCAAATCTGAATATGATACTTATGCATCCGTATATTTAGCAGGCAGACCTGATTATTGTAAAACCGACTCTTTATACTGTCATGCACAACATAGTTTCCTAAAATTTGATGCAATACTATCTCCAGATTTGTTGGCAAAATGGTTTTCTATGCAGGAAGAACTAGATATAGTTAATCAAATTTTATTATATAATATTTCTAATATTGGAATTACCCATGATGTAAAGTGTGCCTATTTTATCGAATGTCTTGAACCACTATCGGAAGTCATAAGTATCTATGACAATTTCTTTCCTAGTTTAAAACCTGGAGAAAAGGCCACAACCTTAAAAATGTGCATGGATGCTGTAATTTCTAAATATGGTGTTGATATATTCTCAAAAGAATACGCTTCAAACAAAGATAAGTTCCTACAGATTCTTGTAAATACTCGTAATCGCATTATGCATATTAAAAGAAAACAGCCTAAAGACAAATATTTATCGGGACCAGAATCTGTTTTATATCTTGTAAAATTATGTCATCTTTATCGTGTAGTTATACTCTCATTACTTGGGATAGACTATGACCTATATAAGGAAAAAATTATATCTTCCGTAAAAGAATGGAATAAATGGAAAGGAATTTTAGATTCTTTTTTATTAAATCTAAAATAATTAAGTAATCTTTCACAAATAGACATCAAAGTATATGACATAACAAGTATATATTATCAATGTATTCATTCAATCATATGAAAAGCTCCATTACATTGAGATCTCCATATCACTACTTCTCTTGTCGACGCCTGCAAGGTCGAGCACGACATCTCTGACAAAATCTTCAAAGCCATCAAAAAGCAGATAAAGAAGATATCATAAGTAAGTAAAAATTGCCTGACAATAACAGTATTCCTGAAAAGTGGCAATGACGACTGATGCCCGATGTCGCAGTTCCATCAATTTAATTTAATCACAGTCGTCTTTGACTTTGGGTTTCCATCCCGATAGATCTTGCCTTCATTCATCAGCGGATTTATAACATTTTTTAAAAAGGAAGTTCTGCTATTATACCCCATTATTTCCTGAAGCTCCTTAATAGGCATTGGTCCTTCAGATTTTAGAACTTCCAAGACTTTCTCCTTATCTGACAGATTTATTTTTGAATCATTATGATCATTTTCTTTATATAATTTGTCAAAAAGCCTCAGATCAAGAAATCCCGGATATATCAATACTCCTGGCTGAAGTTCATCTGGACAGTCACTGTAGCTTGTAATCATTGCCTGAAAGCCGGTGCCGCTTCTTTCCATTAAGTCAGCAACATCAAGGCAGGCAGCAATGATTGAGTTTCTTCTAATAGAAGGAATACTCCCAGCTGGATATTGTGAATAATCTTTAGGCAAAAGCCATGAGCCGGGAGAAACGATATCGATCCTATTGTCATAAATATCCACATCTATCTGGGTTCCGGCAATAGAATAATCTCTGTGCGCAATAGCGTTTACCAGTGCCTCACGAACAGCCTCTTTTGGATATGCTCTTATTTCCTCTCTGCCTCCATTTGATGCTTTCTTCCAGCCAGTTTTTGTATTTCTTTCAATAAAATGAAGCGCATTAAGAAATACTTCAGCAAGACAGCCTTTAAACCTGCCATTATCTATTACAGTTCCAGCCTTGTTTAAGCCCTTCCATAATCTGCAGCAAATCATGGTGTCATCACTGTCATAATCATCCTTAAACATAATTAGGCCAGACTTTGCAAAGCCTTCTTTTGAAACGATCTCTTCATTCTGTAATTCCTTCACTGTAGGGGCTGAAGAATCATTTCTAAACTCCCTGCAGAGAGCAAGATATTTTGTCCATTTTTTCCCGTCATATTTTACATCGCTTGTTTCATTATCAATTCCATATTTTCTTTTAGATAATGAAATAATATCCTCTGGGCTCGCGGGAGTAGAATTGCCATCTCCTTTTACATAAACAGTTTCTTTGTAATCTCCGTCACGAAATCTCACAACTGATTCTGAAGGAAGTACCTGTACGCCTAATACGAACTTCTCTGCATTGTCATCAGTGCTTCTTAGCAAGTATTTTATCTTTGCATGAGGAAAAATATTTCTGTCATTTACTATGGAAATCAGATTCTTTGTCTTATCAATATCATCCAGAGACAGACCAAAAGCCTCGCCATCATTTGAAACGCCTACAAATATTGTCCCTCCATCATCATTAGCGAAGGCAACTATGGTTTTCACCCATTTGACAGGCTTATCCTTACTTAGCTCAGCTTTAAATTCATATTTTTTATCTTCTAATATGACATCTGGAAATAATTCGTTTATCTTCATAGCACACCGCATCATTACTTATCATTGTTTATCATTACTCCATCATTATTTATCATTATCTGATCATTGTCAATCATTATTTATTAAATCAGCAAGTACCACGCTGCCTTTAGGCGGTGGGGCACTTCACAAATTTCTTTTATACCCAAATAGACATAATAAACCGGGGCAGCTTATGAACAATCACATAAACTGCCCCGGTTTTATTGAT
>CAZFFA010000144.1:0-7531 GCA_964517955.1 uncultured Jutongia sp.
TGGCTCAAGTGTAGGTGTCAGTGTTGCAAACAATGAAGATGAGTATAAGAGGGCTCTTGAAACAGCATTTAAATATGAAGATGAAGTTGTAGTTGAAGAATTTATAAAGGGAAGAGAATTTTCTGTTGGTGTTATAGGCGGAAAAAGTCTTCCTATCATAGAGATAATTCCAAAGACAGGTTTTTATGATTATAAGACAAAGTATCAGTCTGGAATGGCTGATGATGTGTGTCCGGCAGTGCTTAGTGATGAGCAGACAGATAGAATGCAGGCACATGCAATCGATGTATATCGTGAACTAAAGCTTGGAACATATGCACGTATCGACTTTCTTCTTGATGCTGATGGAAATATGTACTGTCTTGAAGCCAATACGCTTCCGGGAATGACTGCGACAAGTCTTTTGCCACAGGAAGCCAAAGCTATTGGGATAGAATATGATGAGCTTTGTGAGATCATGATTGCCGAAGCTATGTATAAATACAATGGCGGCGTTGAAGAACTTCCGGCAGCAGGACACAATAGAAAATATACTCTTGATGACAGAAAGAAATTGGAGGCATAGTGTGAAAAATCCATATACGAAAGATTTTTCACACACGAGATTTGTGTCTGTGCGCACTTGACACAAACTCGTTATGCGCAAAAAACGTGCGCAGAAATGAGGATTAGTGTGAAAAATTTAACTCCTGAAATAATTGCTAAAGTCAGTGGGGGAAGATGCATTACAGGCAAAAATTATGTATCAAGAGAGATAGAATCAATAACTACTGACAGCAGAAAGATAGAAAAAGACTGTATGTTTGTTGCGATTAAGGGCGAGAGAGTTGATGGCAATAAATTTGTGCCTGACGCATATAAAGATGGTGCATTATGCTGTATATCAGAAAACGAACCTGAAAGAGTAGAAATTGACGGATGTGCATATATTGTTGTAGATTCATGTCTTCAGGCAGTAAAGGATATAGCAGAGTATTATAGGGAAGTATGTGGTACTAAGATAATAGGAATTACAGGAAGCGTTGGAAAGACAAGTACGAAGGAAATGATCGCTTCCGTTCTTTCAGAAAAATTCAATACATTGAAGACTCTTGGAAATTTCAACAATGAGCTTGGAGTACCTCTGACTATATTCAGATTAAGACCGGAGCATGAAGTGGCTATAGTTGAAATGGGTATAAGTGATTTTGGCGAGATGACAAGACTTGGAAAGATTGTTAAGCCTGATGCATGTGTTATAACCAATATAGGTCAGTGCCATCTTGAAAATCTTGGTGACAGGGACGGTGTTCTTAAAGCAAAGACAGAGATATTTAAGTATCTTAAGGATGGTGGAACAGCATATCTTAACGGTGATGATGATAAACTTGCATCTGTAAAAGATGTCAATGGAAAGGCACCTTATAAATTTGGATTTGATAAGTCCAATGATATATATGCTGACAATATAGTAAACCATGGTCTTGCAGGAACAGAACTTGATGCCGTTACTAAAGATCAGATTATTCATATAAAAGTGCCTGTACCGGGAAAACATATGGTATCAAATGCACTTGCAGCAGTAGCGGCAGGGATTGATATGGGAATGACACCTGAGGAGATAAAGGCCGGTATAAGTAAGTTTGAAGCTATAGGTGGTCACAGCAGCATATATGAGTCCGATATGTTTACTATCATGGATGACTGTTACAATGCCAATCCTGTATCTCTGAAAGCAGGAATTGATGTGCTTTCCGATGTGGCAGGACGTAAGGTTGCCATAATCGGTGATATGTTCGAGCTTGGAACAGAAGAAAAAGAGATGCATTATGATATCGGAAAATATGCGGCACTCAAAGAGATTGACTGTATTGTATGCATAGGAAAGCTTGCGAAGCAGTATGCTGATGGAGCAAAAGATGCCGGCAAGACCGAGGGTGTGTACTATTTTGAGGACAGAGACAGTGCCATAAAAGAAATACCGTCAATTCTTCAAAAATCAGATTCAATACTTGTTAAGGCATCACATGGTATGCATTTTGAAAAGATTGTTGATATTTTAAAAAATATGTGATACAATACAAAACTGTCAAAGGCGTTGAACGTGCAAAGTAGGTTTTTATGATACTGTCAGAGAGAGGATGTCTCCGGCTGAAAGCATTCTCCAGTGATTATATTTACTGAATTTCACACGGGAGCTTCATTTCTGAAGATTTGATTTAATGAAAATCATATTGTGTAAGAGATGGCGTAGGCATACGTTATATGCATTAAAGAAGAGTTTATGTGAATTAACAACATAAAAAACAGGGTGGTACCGCGGTTTATCCGTCCCTGATGCCATTGTGCAGCAGGGAGAGTACCTTGAATATATGGAGCTTCCTGCAAAGTGCAGGGAGCTTTTCTTTTTGGAAAATACAATTACAATAAAGAAAAATACTCCGTTAAGGATGTACAAAGCTGTTTATTAAAACATGCGGTAAATATCCGGCACAAGATTATTTTATAAAAGGAAAGGAAAAGATAAATGAAAGACAAGTTAAAGAAAATCATGGATGATGCGATTGCGCAGATTGAAGGTTCAGAACAGCTTGATAAACTTAATGAGATCAAAGTGTCATTTCTTGGAAAAAAGGGTGAACTTACATCTGTTCTTAAATCAATGAAGGAAGTTGCTCCGGAGGACAGACCAAAGGTTGGCCAGATGGTCAATGAGGCAAGAGCAGTAATCGAGGAAAAGCTTGAAAGCAAGAAGGCTGCATTTGAGAAAGCTCTTATGGAGGAAAAATTAAAGAGTGAGACTATAGACGTAACACTTCCGGGAACAAAACTTATGGCAGGTCATCGTCATCCAAATAACATTACTCTTGAAGAAGTAGAAAATATATTTGTCGGCATGGGCTATGAAGTTGTAGAGGGTCCTGAGGTTGAATACGATTACTATAACTTTGAAGCTCTTAATATACCGGACAATCATCCTGCAAAAGATGAACAGGATACATTCTATATAACAAAGGATATTCTTCTTCGTTCACAGACATCATCAGTTCAGGTTCATGAGATGGAAAAGGGTAAGCTTCCTATAAGAATGATAGCACCTGGAAGAGTATTCCGTTCTGATGAAGTTGATGCAACACATTCGCCAACATTCCATCAGATAGAAGGTCTTGTAGTAGATAAGAATGTAACATTTGCAGACCTTAAGGGAACACTTCAGGAATTTGCAAAGAGACTCTTTGGTGAAGATACAAAGGTTAAATTCAGACCACATCATTTCCAGTTTACAGAGCCAAGTGCAGAAATGGACGTTACATGCTTCAAATGTGGCGGTAAAGGCTGCCGTTTCTGTAAGGGTTCAGGCTGGGTAGAGATTCTTGGCTGTGGTATGGTTCACCCACACGTACTTGAAATGAGTGGAATTGATCCGGAAGAATATACAGGATTTGCATTTGGTGTAGGTCTTGAAAGAATTACACTTTTCAAATACGAAATAGACGATATGAGATTATTATACGAGAACGATACACGTTTCCTTAAACAGTTTTAAATTAAATTGAACAGTTCGGCTCTATAAATTTAATTAGATTAAAAATATATTGGAGGAATTATATAAAATGGATACATCATTTTCATGGATAAAAGCATATGTGCCAGACCTTGACTGTACAGCACAGGAGTATACAGATGCCATGACTCTTTCTGGTACAAAGGTTGAGGGCTTTACAGAGTTTGATAAAAATCTCGATAAAATTGTAGTTGGTAAGATCAATAAAATTGAAAAGCACCCTGATGCAGATAAACTTGTAATATGTCAGGTACAGATAGACGAAGAAGGAACAGAAGTACAGATCGTAACAGGTGCTTCCAATGTAAAAGAGGGACAGAAGGTTCCTGTAGTTCTTGATGGCGGTCATGTAGCAAGCTCACATAAAGATGGAGAGTCAGAAAATGGATTTAAGATTAAGAAAGGTAAGCTAAGAGGTGTTGAATCATTTGGTATGATGTGTTCAATCGAAGAACTTGGTTCAACTACAGACATGTATCCTGATGCAGCAGAAGATGGAATTTATATCCTTAGTGACAATCCTGAATATGCTGATGCACCTATTGGTTCAGATGCAGTAGAATTACTTGGACTTCATGATGTAAGATTTGAATATGAAATCACATCAAACCGTGTAGACTGCTTTGGTATGACAGGTATTGCCCGTGAAGCAGCAGCTACATTTGGCAAGAAATTTGTACCTCCTGTAGTTACAGAAACAGGTAATTCAGAAGATGTCAACGATTACGTAAGCGTAGAAGTTAAGAATCCTGAATTTTGCCCAAGATATACAGCAAGGGTTGTCAAGAATATCAAGATTGCACCATCACCTGAGTGGATGCAGAGAAGACTTGCTTCTGTAGGAATAAGACCTATCAACAATCTGGTAGATATAACTAACTATGTTCTGGAAGAATATGCACAGCCAATGCATGCTTATGATCTTGATACTATTGAAGATAGAAAAATCATAGTAAGAAAAGCAGATAATGGTGAAAAATTTACTACACTTGATGGTCAGGAAAGAGAACTTGATGATACAATGCTTATGATATGTGACGGAAAGAAGCCTATAGGCATCGCAGGTATCATGGGTGGTGAAAACTCAATGATTACTGACAATGTTAAGACAATGCTTTTTGAAGCAGCTACATTTGACGGAACAAATATAAGACTTTCAGGTAAGAAGCTTGGTATGCGTACAGATGCTCAGGCAAAATTTGAAAAAGGTCTTGATCCAAACAATGCCATTGATGCAATGAACAGAGCCTGCCAGCTCATAGAAGAATTTGGAGCAGGTGAAGTAGTTGGTGGTGTTATCGACTATTATCCTGTAAAGAAGGAGCCAATCCGTATAGCATATGATGCAGACAAGATCAATGCTCTTCTTGGAACTGATATAGATGAAGATACAATGGTTAAATACTTTGAAACAATAGACCTTCCTGTAGACAGAGAAAAGAAAGAAGTTATTGTTCCTACATGGAGACAGGATCTTGAGCGTCTTGCCGACCTTGCAGAAGAAGTTGCACGTTTCTACGGATATGACAAAATTCCAATGACACTTCCTAAGAGTTCAGCTACAGCCGGTGGACTGTCAGAAAAGCTTATCCATGAAAATATGGCAAGAACAGTAGTTGAGGGCTATGGCTTCTGTGAAGGTATGACATATTCATTTGAAAGTCCAAAAGTATATGATAAACTTAACCTTCCAGAGGATGATATGCTTCGTAAGAGCATAGTTATAACTAACCCACTTGGTGAAGATTATAGTGTTATGCGTACATCTGCACTTGGCGGAATGCTTACATCACTTTCAACCAATTATAATAGAAGAAATAAGAATGTACGTCTTTACGAACTTGCCAATGTATATATTCCAAAGGCACTTCCTCTTACAGAACTTCCTGACGAACGTATGCAGCTCACTCTTGGTGCATATGGGGAAGGTGACTTCTATACAATGAAGGGTGTCATAGAAGGAGTTATGAATAAGCTTGGTCTTAAGAAAAAAGCTGTCTATGATCCAAATGCAGGTAAAGCATTCCTTCATCCGGGACGTCAGGCAAATGTAATATATGATGGTAAAGTTGTTGCTTATCTTGGTGAAGTTCATCCTGTAGTACAGAAAAACTTTGCAATTGGTGAAAGAACATATATAGCTGTAATTGATATGCAGGCTATGACAGAGCTTTCAAACTTTGATATCAAATATACAGGTGTGGCAAAATTCCCGGCTATGACACGAGATATCAGTTTAAGCATGAAGAAAGAAGTGCTTGCCGGAGACGTTGAAGCTGTTATAGAGAAGAAGGGTGGAAAGCTCATCGAATCATACGAACTTTTCGATGTATATGAAGGCTCACAGCTTGGAAATGGTTACAAATCACTTGCATATAAGATTGTATTCCGTGCTCCGGACAGAACACTCAAAGATGATGAAGTAAACAATGCTATGGATAAGATTATAAAAGCACTTGAAGAAATGGATGTTATTTTACGTAAATAAGAATATATTGGTATAAAATAAGAATAAAGCGTATGGAGCGAGTTTTCCATTTATAAGGAGCAGCATTGAAAAAAAAACATAAAAAAGCAATCAGATTTATTTCATGGATATTATTTATTATATACCTTGTTGCTATGGTGTATTTCCTTTTTTTCAGTGAGCAGTTAGGGCGTACACCAAGTGACACTTATCATTATAATCTTAAGCCTTTTGCAGAGATCAACAGGTATCTGACATACTACCGCAAAATAGGCAGCTTTAATGTAGTACTCAATTTACTTGGCAATGTTATATGTTTTATGCCATTTGGGTTTGTTATACCTATTTTGTCCTGCCGGCAGAGGAGTATTGTCAGGATAACTGCACTTAGCTTTTTATGTTCTGTTACCATAGAGCTTACACAGCTTGTGACAAAGCTTGGTTCATGTGATGTTGACGATGTTATACTCAATACGCTTGGCGGTATTTCAGGTTATATAATATTCTGTATATGTTTTAAAATTATGCATCTTTATACAGACAGGAAGAAAAAGAAGAAATAGCTGCTGTAATAAGACGTTTGGCAGCGATAGGAAATAAGCCTTAATTTGGCGGAAATTGGAGATTATCATGACAAAAAGGAATAAAAAGAGAAGAAGAGAAGATGGTGAGCTTCGGCTTACTGATAAAAAACATCCACCGCTTGGAATTGTATCAACAATTATAGCCGTATTGTCATTTGCTTTATTTGCAACGGTATGTATAGTATCGGGAGAAAATGGCGGCAATGCGGGGCTGTATGTTGGTGTGATAGGTATTCTCTGTCTGATATTGAGCATAATAGGTTTTATACTTGCCTGGATAAGCCTTCATCAGGATGATATAAGAGCAGTTTTTCCAACTATCGGTTCTGTTATGAATGGACTGTTAACAATAAGTTATATGCTTTTATATGTACTTGGAACATTTTGAGTCATGCTGACTGCGTACATGAACTTAATAAACTTTAATTATAATTGTTTGAAATTTAGAAATAATTAGTGTTTTTAATATAATAATTATATATTTTAAACAAAATATAATAAAATGCCAATTTATGGTTGACATGAATGACCAGATGTATATAATAATAGACATGACAAGGGCGTCACGAATTTATTCGTGGCGCTTTTTCTATGTATGGGAAACCTAACAGTATCCTAATACAAAAAATTATTACTTTGTCGTCCGGACACAAAGAATAAAACCAATAATTTAATAAGCCGGTTACATAAGCAGAATACCGGCTGTGATAATGAAAATAATTGGGAAGACTAATATGAAAACAGTAGTAACATTTATGTTACGAGACAGAAAAGGGAGGCAGTAATTATGGATGCTTTATTTGGAGTATGGTTTTTAATTGGTGCTGCATTGGTATTTTGGATGCAGGCAGGATTTGCAATGGTTGAAACAGGTTTCACCAGAGCAAAAAACGCAGGTAACATTATAATGAAGAACCTGATGGACTTTTGTATTGG
>CAZFFA010000145.1:0-7409 GCA_964517955.1 uncultured Jutongia sp.
AAATAAAATGTCAAGCATACATGCCAATACTGTTACTTACGTTGTAACAGTTCAGCCTTTTATTTCTTACATTCATAAACCTGTCAGCAAGCTGTCAGTCGCTGCTGCGCAGCTTTTGTTTATTTCATTTCAGAAATGAAAGGCTATTCCACCCTAAAGCTATAAACAATAATAGTATGAGCAAGCTCATATATGTATTGTTTATAGCTTTAGGGCTGAACTGTTACCTTATGTTATTATATCCTATCATACTTTTTAATAAGACCAACACCTATTGCATAAGGACCTGTATGCACACATATTGTCGCACCAATCTGGAACAAAAGACACTCGTCAACTGCACCAAATTCATTTGCCATCATATCTTCAAATTCTTTTTTAAATTCAATGGCTTCTTCTTTGTCATAACCAAAACCTACAGCATATATATAATCTTTTGGTTCATCACCTGTCTCTTTAAAGTAATTTCTTACAAGGTCAAGTGTCATGGCAATAGATTTTTTTCTACTTCTTGCAACACTTGATGCATTTATCTCTCCATCTTTAAGAGTAATAAGTGGTTTAAGACTGAGAACGCTGCTTGCCACTCCTGCAACCTTTCCAATTCTTCCACCATGCTTAAGATAATCGGTATTGCCAACAGTAAAGAAAATACGGCTTGTGCTCTTGCTCTTTCCATCAAGGTAAGACACAACCTCTTCATATGACTTTCCCTCCTGCTGCATACGTGCTCCCTCAATAAGAGCAATTCCCTGAGACACTGTAGCTCCAAGAGAGTTGATTACAGTTATCTTTGCATCAGGATGTTCTTCACATATTATCTCCATGGCATTGCAGGCTGAATTGTAAGAACCACTTAATGTAGTAGTTATACACATACATATTATGGCTCTTCCTGCTTCTACGTGTGGAGTAAATGCATCAATATAATTCTGAACAGAAGGAAGGGATGTTTTGGGATAATTCTTTGGTTCATCGACCATCCTCTGATATACCTCACGTATATCAATCTCTTCTCTCTCTTTATAATAATTCTCTTCATCGAATGAAATATAGAACGGAACAACCTGAATGTTGTATTTTTCCCTCAAATCCATATCTAAATCACATGAACTGTCACTCATAATCTGATAATCCATATCTTCCTCCATATGTTACAATTAAAATCACACTATCTTTTCTTAATTAATATTAGTTTTTGTTTATCCATCTATCATACGTAGTTTTCATTTCTACATTGTAACATATCTGATATAATTGTCAACATTATTAGTTATTTCTGCTTCCGCATTTTGGACATATATTTCCCTCTGAAAAAACATGGCCACATCTGTAACAGCACTTTACCGCATGGCTTCCCTGTGAAAGATATTCAACACTTCTTGACTGTGGTTTTGCCTTAAGATACTCAATAAATGAATCAAGAACATCTGCCATACCTTTCATTTCTGTCCCATTTAATGTACATGGAATTTTTACAAGTCCCATATTACTATGCTTCACATAAAGACCTTTTCCCTTTTTGGAACCATATTCCACACCATTGATATTATTTATATCTATACTTCCTGATTTTAACAGACCTTTATAAAATATATGGTCAGGTGTGACTATAAAACCTTCCTTCCCACTCTCGAATACAGATGAATCACATATAACTATAGGATATTCGTACTCACCGATCATAACTGCATATGTGCTTACAGCCATTCTTATAAGAGAGGACTCTGCATCCTTATTGTCACCACTGTTCATCTTTTCTATGTCATAAAAATGTATTCTATTAAAATCAAGAATTTTCCCATCAAATTTTAATAGGAATATGAATACTATTAATTTAAAATCAAGAAATTTCCCATCACACTCTTTTTTTAACTTATGAACAAGCTGCACACATTCATCTGATTTAATTTTCCTAAGTCTTTTCTCTATACGTGCTATCATATCTGATTTGATATCCGGCAGAAAGTCTCCAAGCCTTATTTCCTCCAGAGCCTTAACTCCATCATCAAAGCCAATTGCAAGTACATTAGGACATATATCAAGAATTGCTTCTTCATCAAGCTGTCTTATTCTCTTTTTTATATCCTCAAGCACAGTCGAAAGATTGCGTTCTTCAAGTTCCATTGACTTAAGTCTTTCTATCGTTTTATTGAGGGTATCTTTATCCATTCCATTTATACCTGTCATAACGCTGTCAATCATGTTTTTCTCGACTTTGTCACGTTTTCTGTCTATATACTCCTCATAAGGCTTTATATCTATTCCTTTATATTGACGAAGTTTTTCCTTAATATGACGATACCTGTCACGACTTATATTGTTAGGTGTACGCATAACAAGACTTTCCAACTCTTTACGAACTTTTTCGTTATCTACATGCTTTTCCACATCAGTTTTTACTGAACCGTTTTCATTATAATTATCTTTTTCTTCATTGATATTCAGTTTATCATCTGATTTATTCTGTAATTTATTTTCTTCATTTTGGTATTTTTCTTTTTCACTATTTAGTTTTTCTTTTGTAAACTTCTCATATTCTTTTGTACCTTCTTTTACATCATCTTTTCTGTCTTTACTATTTTTTATAGTATTCTTTTCTGTGAAATCTGTTGCTTCTTTCTCTTCACTATCACGATAATTTATAATAGTATCACTATCTGCAGTCGCAGTTTTTTTATTGCTATGTACACTTTTTAGTACATGTTCTTCATTGTTTACTTCATTTACAGAAGCTGCTTTTTTTATGAGAATATCCGGCTTTTTTTCTTTTATACTGTTTTCACCACTATCTTTTTCCCTTTTGTCTTTCTTAATATCTTTGTGCAGTCTTTCTTTTAATGATTTATGAATATGCTCCGAATTATTTTTATCTGTTTTTTGTACCTCAATACTACCTTTTTCTATATCCTGAACATTATTTATATCATTAAGATTACCTATACTTTTAACATTATTTACATCACCAGAATCATCTATATCCTTGACATCGTTTACAGCTTCAACATTTTTCCTGTCACTTTTTTCTATAACATCATTTTCAGATTCAACATCCCCTATATGCTCATCCTCCCTGTCAGAAGTTTTCTTTCCAAATTCACCTTCCATGTCTTCATATCTTTTTTGACGATATAAAAGCTCCTGTTCAAGAAGTGCCAGAAATCTTTCCCTGTCTCTTTCGCTAAAGAATCCCTCATCCATCTTTGAAAGGATTTCCTGTATCTCTTCATCCGTAAGAAGCTCCAGATGCCTGCATATATCAGTAAGATTTTTTCGTTTATTGTGTATCCCTGATCTATAATCAGCTTCATACATATTGAAATTGCAGTTGGCTGTCTTTGCACCATGCTCACCTAAGAGCACTCTGTAATCACCTGCTGCCCCCTCATCATCTTCAAATTCCAGGCAATAAACTTCACCCTCTTTTAAAAGTTTATCAGGTCTTGGCGTAAAGAAACGATTACACTCAGGGCATGAATATGCTCTGGCAAGATAAACTTTACCATCATCTGTATCAATAAGATATTCCTTGCCTTCCGGGAATACAATCATATGAAGATGTGTCCTACATTTAGGACACATATATGGAACCATGTAAAAATTATTTCCTATTCTTGCCTGATTTGCCTCATTTTCATCTATTTCTTCTTTTGAAAAGTTTTCTCTTACCGCTTTCCAGACAAGATTGTGCCACAATCCTATCGTCTCATCCTCGCCAATATCCTCAATCCGTTCCTGTGCTTCGATTACTACCTCTTCAAATGTAATCTGTATTCCTTTTTTCAGAAATTTTAATCCAGCTGAATTATAATATCCTTCTACAGATATATCCTTTAATATATTGCTTATAAGAAGTGATAATCCCTGATAATCCTGTTTTACTTTTAATCCGCTTATTGCACCCCATTTTCCAAAAATATATAACAGCATATTGATGAGATTTATCAGCATCTTATTGTCTGTTGTCTCTAAAGCATTTTCTTTGTCTATATTTAGACGGCCTGATTTAACAAAAACATTTCTCTTATCTATGTCCATGATAAGAGAGCATGTTTCGCCTGCCAGCAATACCATGTTGTTATTTATGATGAAAAGCCCTGTCCAGTCAACAGGTACTTTTGAAGTTTCTATCATTTTTCTATAGACCCTGTTTAATGATATATCCGCTTTCAGTATAATCATATCAATGCCTCCTAACCCCTTAGTTTAACTGTTACATAATTTTACCAATACATGCGCAAGACCGTCTTCGTCATTGCTGTTTTCTGTGATGATATCTGCAACTGCTTTCACATCATCTGTTCCATTGCACATACATACCCCTGTTCCACACTCTCTTACCATCTCAAGATCATTGGTCGTATCACCAAATGCAATTACTTCATCCAGATTATAACCATACTCCCTGCAATATGCTTCAATTCCATATACTTTTGAAAGCATTGGATGAACAAATTCAAACATATCCTCCTGTGATTTGAATGCTCTGTATTTATCAGACTTATGACATTCATAAAATGCTTCCACCGCTTTCATTTTTTCAGGAGGTGTACTAAGAACAAGCTTGCTCTGTGGAGAGGTAACCTCTTTCTCCATATCACATATATGAATCTTGAGATGATTGTTTTTTGCAGCTCTTTCTATCGTACCATCATTCTTATATGCATAGCATGAATCCCCCTGATATACATATGGATTCAATTCAAATGGTTTATATAATTCTATAATCTCATGTATTACATCAGGTTCTAACTGATAAAAATCACTTTCCCTGTCTTTTTCAATATCATATAACTGGGCACCATTCGATGCCACCATAAACTGAACTATATCATCTATCCCCAGTGCTTCTATGGTTCTTTTAATACCGATAAGAGGACGCCCGGAAGCAATTCCGATACGATATCCATTTCTTTTCATGCTGCGAAGTATTTCTTTTGTATAATCTGTAACGATTTTATCAGATGTTAATAATGTACCATCCATATCCATAACAATAACACGAATCTGTTTCATTTGTATGTCCATCCTTTTTATTTCACAAATCAATTGTACTATCTAATATTATAACTATGAGCCAACCACAATTAAAAATCAAAACACTCATATGATTTCTAACTGTGATTGGCTCATATATTGTATTGAGAGCAAGCAGTTATCGCTGCCATGCAGTTATATTTTATTCAAACTCTTTGCCTGTAAGCATAAGGAATGCCTCTTTGTACTTATCAACACTCTTTGCAACTACATCTTCTGGAAGATTGTAATCACTGTCAGGATTCTGCTTAAGCCAGTCTCTTACATACTGCTTATCAAATGAAGGCTGTCCCTGACCAGGCTTGTAACCTTCTACAGGCCAGAATCTTGAACTGTCAGGTGTAAGCATCTCATCACCAAGAACAACGTTGCCATTCTCGTCAAGACCAAATTCAAACTTTGTATCAGCTATGATAATACCTTTGCTTGCTGCATATTCTGCACATTTCTTATAAAGAGCTATAGTGCAGTCTTTGATCTTTGTTGCATACTCTTCGCCCTTGCCAGGGAATAATTTTTCAAGAGTTTTTACGCTCTCTTCAAATGTTATATGCTCGTCATGGTCACCAATTTCAGCTTTTGTAGTTGGTGTATAAATTGGCTCAGGAAGTTTTTCTGATTCCTGTAAACCTTCTGGAAGTTTGATACCACAAACTGTACCATTTTCTTTGTAGCTTTCCCAGCCACTTCCTGTTATATATCCACGGACAATACACTCGATTGGAAGCATATTTAATTTCTTACACATCATGCTGTTGCCATCAAATTTTTCATTCTGGAAAAATTCAGGCATATCCTTAACATCTGTTGATATCATATGATTTGGAACGATATCCTTAGTAAATTCAAACCAAAACTTAGACATCTGTGTAAGTATGGCGCCTTTCTTTGTAACCTTATTCTTTAAAATAACGTCAAATGCCGATATTCTGTCAGTTGCAACGATGATAAGGCTGTCGCCATTGTCATAAACTTCGCGTACTTTTCCTTCTTTAATAGGTGAAAATTCCTTCATTGTGTACATCCTCCATTTGTATGATAATTTCTTATAATAGATGTTGGGTTCAAAAGGTATTTTGACCCTTACATCTTATAATATTCTAAATTAACACTTTGATTTTGTAAAGTGTCTTTTATCACTTTATGGTACATAGTGTAACAGTTCACTCCATGTAAAATGCCTTAATTATCTCATTGAGCCAGTGCTGATCATCTATCCCCATAGTCTCTCTTGCTGAATGCATTGCAAGAATTGGTACACCTATATCAAGCATTCTTACAGGAAGATGTGAGACTGCTATAGCACCAAGTGTACTGCCACCCTGTATATCAGAACGATTGACGTATCTCTGGTTAAGTATTCCATATTTCTCACAAAGCTGTTTTACTATACCAATCATCTTTATATCACTGGCATAACGCTCGCCTGCTGATGTCTTTATTCCAAATCCTCTGTTCATGTACAACTTATTGGTCAGGTCGCTTTTTTCCGGTACATTTGGATGTATTGCGTGGGCAACATCTACCGAAAGACCAATCCCGGCTGCAAGATCACATTCCATAACTTCTTTGTCGATACCAAGACTTCTATATATTCTTTCTATAACAAGCCTTGTGATCACAGAACCGGCACCCTGCTTTGTTCCACTTCCAACCTCTTCACTGTCATATATAACCATAAGATTGATGCCATCTTCTCTTCTTCCGGAATCTGCTGCTTCAATCAGTCCCTTTACACATGCATGAACTGAAGTTATATTGTCAAGACGACCAGCCGAATAAAGACTTTCATCTATACCAAATAATGTCGGTTCCTCAACAGGATATGTATATAATTCATAATCAAGAATTTTTTCTGCATCAATATCTGCTGATCCGGCAAGCTTCCTGATAAGTATCTCTGACTTTCCTATAACATCTGCATCACTTCCTGCATACATAAGCGGAAGCATATCCTTCTGTCTGTTAAGCTCCACTCCCTTATTTACATTTCTATTCATATGGATAGCAAGGTTTGGTATAACAAACATCGGTCTTTTTAAATCTACCAGTTTTATCTCCGGATGCATGATATCATCAGTTTTTACAACAATGCGTCCTGCTGCCGAAAGAGGTCTGTCAAGCCATGTATTAAGTATCGGCCCACCATATACCTCTACATTGCATTTAACACTGCCATGAGCGGATATCACAGCAGATGGCTTAATCTTCATACATGGAAAGTCTGTATGTGCTGCTGTCAGCCTGAGCTTTCCACCATTCCATTTGTCACCTGCCACAAATGCCAATAACGTTGAATCATATACTTTTATAAAGTATTTTCCGCCAGACTTAAGCTGCCATCTTTCCTCAAGCCGTAATTCATCAAAACC
>CAZFFA010000146.1:0-344 GCA_964517955.1 uncultured Jutongia sp.
ATCTTATTATAAAGACAGCATGTTCAAGACTTACAAGAACTCTTAGTACACTTATGGCATCTGGTATGCCGATGGTAGGTGCTATAGAGATAGCGACGAAGATTATGAGCAACAGAATAGTGCAGCTTGTACTCGAAGATGCCCAGAAGGATGTTGAAAGAGGTGTACCTCTTTCAGTTCCACTTGAAAATTCAGGTGTATTTCCTCCGCTTCTCTGTCATATGACAAAGATTGGTGAAGAGACAGGTAATATGGAAGAAATGATGAATAAGGTTGCTGATTACTATGATGAAGAAGTAGAAAATGCAACGAAAGCTGTAACGGCTGTACTTGAACCAGCTATA
>CAZFFA010000146.1:354-1099 GCA_964517955.1 uncultured Jutongia sp.
TTCTCGCAGGATTGGTTGTCCCTATTATAATGGCAATACTTATGCCAATGATGGGTATCTACTCAGTAGCAGAAAATTCATAATATTGAATTTGAATAAAAATAAAGGGTTAAGGGTATATAGAGTGGTGTTTATAACTGCCAGCCAAGAGCAGTTTATAAAATATATATAAAAAGGAGATTATGAATCATGAGAAAGGCAATTAAAAATTATTTAGCAAAGTTACATGACAACAAAGAAAAAGGTTTCTCTCTTGTAGAGTTAATCATCGTTATCGCTATTATGGCTATCCTTGTAGGTGTAGTAGCAAGCCAGGTTATTCCATATATGGAAAAATCACGCCAGGCAAAAGATCAGCAGCAGTTAAGTAATGTTTCAACAGCACTTGTTTCTGCAATTTCACAGAGCCCTGTTGATTTAGCAGATGTTACAACTCCTACAAAATTATCAGACATTGATAATGATTTTGGTGCTGCAGGTTCAGGTGTGGGTGATAATTTAGCAGATTTATTAAAATCTGGTGATGATTATACAAAGTTAGGTGCAACTCAGACAACTGTAAAAGGCAAGTTCAAATCAAAAGCTGGTAAGCAGTCTGGTGATATATATGTAACATATATCGGTGGTGTCGTTAGAGTTTGGTATGGTGCTAATTCAAAGCCAAATGCTCCAAAGCTTGATGTTGAGTCAGAATAATACTAAAAATATATAATTAAAAATACACAAGGAGCAAAGGTCATGTCAG
>CAZFFA010000146.1:1109-7343 GCA_964517955.1 uncultured Jutongia sp.
AAGTGTATGTACAGATATGGTATCTGCAATTACGCAGACAGCATCAAACAGCACTCCTGTAGCATCATTTACAGCAGAGTTAGGTTCTATAACTGATACGACTTTAGCTCAGAACTTCTATGAAACAAGAAATGAATCATCTCTTGCAAATGCATATACAAAGGTTCAGGGCAAGTTAAAATCAAAAGCTGCAACAGATTCAGGAAAAGGAAATAAGAAGATTTTCGTATCTTATGATGATTCAACAGGCATTGTAACTGTTTATATGACAGAAAATGGTGCTTCTAATGGAAATAAGGTTGCTAAACTTACAGCAGAGTCAGAATAATAACTAATCAAAAATGCAAATCTAACAAAATACACAAGGAGCAAAGGTCATGTCAGAGGTTATAATTTATGTATTAGGATACATAGCAGTTGCTGCATTTGGAATGGTTATAGGAAGCTTTCTCAATGTATGCATATTCCGCATACCTAAGGAAGAAAGTATCGTTCCTGGTTCACACTGCATGACATGTGGATATGAACTTCAGTGGTATGACCTTGTTCCTGTATTTAGTTACATATTACTAAGGGGCAGATGCAGGAAGTGTGGTGCTAAATTATCGCTTCAGTATCCCCTTATAGAAGGAATGAATGGAGCTCTATATGTAATCATTTTCTTGGCGAATGGTTGGAATTATTTGAGCGCAGTATATTGTCTCCTGACATCCGCCCTTATAGTTTTAAGTGTAATTGACTGGAGAACTTTTGAAATTCCAGATGAAATTAACCTGTTTATTGCAGTATTAGGTGTTTTAGCCACGATAGCAGATAATGAAAGATGGCTTTCACATCTTATAGGTATGTTTGCAGTAAGCGTATTTCTTCTTATAGTATATCTCGTGACAGCAGGAAGAGGTATCGGTGGTGGAGATATCAAGCTTATGGCGGCAGCGGGTCTTATTTTGGGATGGCAAAAGATTTTTTTTGGTTTTTTAGTTGGCTGTATAGCAGGTTCTGTTATACATGTTATCCGCATGAAAGTAAGTAATGCAGAGCATGTGCTCGCTATGGGACCATACCTTTCCGGAGGTATATTTATAGCCATGATGTGGGGCGATATCATTATAAACTGGTATCTGAGGCTTTGTGGTCTGGCATGACAAGTTTCTTGTCATAGTGTATTTAAGTATGAGTGTTTAAATATACTATGATGTGAAACTGCTATATTTAGCATGTTTGATATTTTAATTATTACGAATCAGCTTGTGCACTAGTGCACTGAAAAGAACTGGGAGGATATACACTTATGGCAAGACGCGTATTGAGTATTGAGATAGGGCCACAGATGACAAAGGCTGTTGTCATTGATTATCTGCGAAGAAACCCTCATGTATATAATGCATTTGCATTTCCTACACCAGATGGTGTTATGGACGATGGTTATATAAAGAATAAAGAGGTTATGATCAAAGCTTTAAAAGAGCAGATGAAGGACAATGGTATCAAAGAAAGAAATGTCGTCTTTTCTATTGCGTCAAGTAAGATTGCAAGCAGAGAGATAGTTGTTCCATTTGTAAGTGATTCAAAGCTTGCAGACCTTATTAAAGCTACGGCGCAGGATTATTTCCCTGTCAATATAGATGAGTACACACTTGCGTATACAGTTATAGATACGATCAAGGAAAAAGATAAAAAGAGTCTTAAAATTTCACTTCTTGCCGCACCTGATACACTCGTACAGAATTATTACAATTTTGCCAAAGAACTCGGTGTTGAGATAGCAGCCCTTGACTACTACGGCAACAGTTCTATGCAGGTCTTAAGAAGACATGTTATATCAGGCCATTGTATATGTATTCAGATGGGAACACGTTCTACTATGGTAAGTGTTATGAAGGAAGGTCAGCAGATAATGCAGCGTACCATTCCTTATGGAACTGATTTCATCGTTGATACAATGATTGACAACGAAGCTCTGGTGCAGGATTCCCGTATATCAGCTATGGAAATGCTCTGTCGTGAGAATGTTCTTTATTCTACACTTGATTATGAGGATATAGAGACAATTCAGACAACAAAAATGACGGAAGAACAGTGGAAGCGTTCGCATCAGACACAGGAAGCAAGAAAAGCTGTGACAGATGCAGTAGGCAATATCATACTTAACATTATCCGAGTTATTGATTATTTCCATTCAAAATATCCTGGAATAGATATTACAAGTGCATATATTACAGGTGCCGGTGTTAAGATACGTGGTATAGACACACTCTTTAGCAATGAACTTGGTATAACAGTTCACCGACTTGAAAACCTGACCAATATATCATTTGCAAGAAACTTTACATCACATGTTGATGACCAGACAGAGTACATAGCTGCAATTGGTGCAGCGATTGAACCTATCGGCTTCAGACTTAAATCACTTGCAGAGAATGAAGAACGTAAGGAAAGTACAAGAACTGTCAGGATTATATTTGGTCTTTCTATAGCAACATCACTTGTACTTCTTGGTACATCATGGCTTGGATATCATTCGGCAGTTACAGACAATGAAGACCTTCAGGCACAGAAGGATTCTATGTCATATATCAATCAGATATACAATGAGAATACAACAGCCAATTCAAAGTATACAGAAGCACAGGCTATATATAGTGCAACAAAGAATCACAATTCACAGCTTGTTAAGCTTATAGGCAGTCTTGAAAAGAAGCTGCCTACATGTATGAAGGTTACTAACTTCAGTTCAAGTGATGATGGTGTAACCATGACAATTACAACCAATACAAAGATTTCAGTTGCGAGAATGCTTATGAATCTTGAAGAGATAAAAGAACTTACCAATTATCAGATTCCTTCTGTTACAGAAGAAGGTGAGGATGGTAAATCTTACAGCTTTTCAGTGACAGCTAACTATGCACTTACAGAAGAAGAAAAAGAGGCACAGGAGGCTGAACAGAATAAAGATGGCAATACAGATACATCACAAAACAGTAACTCACAGACAGATTCATCAGCACAGTAGCAGGGAGGGACAAAGACATGGCAGACAGTAATACACCGGTTAGTAAGAACAAAGTCTCTTTTTCTGAAAGAGATAAGAGGATAATGTATGTTATCTTATCTATTGTAATCATTACAGCTACATATTTTCTTGGGTTTACAAAATTTAAAGAAAAAAAGTCTGAAGTTGAAGACAGCAATGCAAGCCTTCAGGTTGAAGTAAATAACCTTAGAAGCATGGTAAGCAGACAGGCAGAAGTCGAGGCTGATACAGAAGATAAGAGCAGCAAAGCAGATAAAATATATAAAGAATTTCCTGCCGAAGTAAGAACACAGAATGCAATATACCAGTTAGACAAGGCTGAAAAGAAGATAAATGGTTTACATATCTCCTCTGAAGGTTTCACAATGGATCAGATATTCTATCAGGGCGGTCAGTTTAACAATGGGGATGGAACAACAACAGCAGCGCAGGATGGCAGTACACAGAGCAGTGATACCGATAATGCAGGCGGTACTGATACAGGAATTACTGCTAAGAATGCATCTATTACGATTTCTTATCATGTATCATACAAAGGTCTTAAGGATCTTATAAAATTTGTCAATAAGAATAAGGAACGTATGAAGATATCAGAGATATCATTCAGCAGTGGTGACGGACAGAAGAACCTTGAATGTTCTATGACAATAGACATGTTTGCAGTAGAAGGCAATGACAAAGAATATGAAGAACCTGATGTTCCATATATTATGTCAGGTAAGAGCAATATTACTATCAAATAAATAATTGACAATCAATTCAGAACATCCTTTGGATGTTCTGAAAGTTTATAGATTTAGTTTATTGACTATACTTTAGGGGGAGGCGTGAAAGTGCAGAAAGGTCATATAGGAAAAAAAGGTTTTACACTTATAGAGATAATTATAACAGTTGCTGTTCTTGCTATAATCTCAATTCCATTGTTCCAGTACTTTACAGAGGCAGCTAAGCAGAACGCAAGGATGAAAAGTCAGCAGAATGCGATGCTTGCTGCACAGAATACACTTGAAGAGCTGAAAGCGGAGAGAATAAGTATCACTACACCTGCTGCACTTACATTAGGTACTGGGGTTGTTTCAGGTTCGGCTGTAAGCAGGGACTGGATGATTCAGGCTACACCAAATCCGAGTGAAAATGGAGCATATACAGTTAAGCGTTCATGTACACTCAATGGAGGCTCATATACGGTGACAGCTAAAGTTACACCGGTAAAAGAGGTTATGAGTTCAACGGGCACAGTTACATATCAGGATATGGAAATTCCAAAGATGGATTCGTCAAAAGACATAATTGCATCCGAGCGTGGTACAGCAGATGTCAATGCACAGATGCAGTTTTACAACTTATATGCAAACTATTGTGAAAGCCACAATCAGAGCAAGACGATGACAGCGGCTGATTTTAAAGGAAAACTCAAAAAGGAGATATGTATAAAAATCAGCAGGGAAAATGCTGACGATGCACGTATAAGAGTGTATTATAGATATACATACAATAATAATCTATCTTATCCGGCTGGAATAACATCTTCATCAAAATATGAAGAAGATATCGCCAACAAGGCTATATTGGAAAGAAAGTTATCGGACATATATGTATTCTATACTCCGGATAGCATTGGCTCAGGCAGTGATGATGTTGTAAATGTTGATGTTGATACAAATCTTACAGAGATATATCACAATAAACAGCTTAAATTATTTATATTTTCACAGGACAGAACATCATCAAACGGACTTAAGGTTGAAGCAAATGGTACAAGTGACAATTGTTTTGAAGCTGCATATACGAATATTGATGGAAGTAAGACGATATTAGGCAATATGCAATCAAAGTTTAAAAAAGATGGCACGAATTGGCAGATGATTAAGAAAAGTGAAAAAAATAGAATAGCTGAGATAGAAGTGTCTGTGTATAAGGGAGATTCTGTAAATACATCTAAGTTATGCACAGTAAATGGAAGCGTAACACAGTAACAGCGTAACATGATAGGTGAGAACTCGTATCAAGGTGAAAGGATGAAATGATATGAAGAAGAATTGTAGAAGTAAAAAAGGATCAACGCTTGTATTTACTCTTATAGCTATGTCCTTTATATCTTTGCTTGCATTGGCAGTAATAACAATGACGATTACTAATATCCGTCTGAAGGGAAGTGCAAAAAAAAGTCAGAAAACAACATATTATACAGATGCTGTTGTTGACAATATCAAGGCAGGTATAGAGGATATGTCATCAAAGGCTTCAGCAGATGCATATACGGAAGCACTTTCTTCATATACTAATGTTCTTTCGGGAGGAACAAAATCACTCAAGGAAATATATGATGAAACTTTCTTAAGCCGTATGGTAAGTTTATTGTCGGGAAATGCAGAAACATTTAGTGTGAGTACATCTGACTATCTTTACAGTGATGATGTAATTAAACAGTATATTAAAAGTGGTGACGATACATTTTATCAGCAGCATAATCTGACAGGTGATAATAAACTTGTGTATGACAATGGTTCTCTTACTCTCAAAAATATTGAAGTAATCTACACGAAGGATTCCTATACTACTGATATAAAAACAGATATTCGTATTGATATACCATATGTTGATACTGAGACTCATTCAGAATATCTTGATTACGCTCTTATTGCAGACAATAAGATAGTTGCGGATCAGAATGGAACTAACAATATTCTAGGCAGTATATATGCCGGTACATCAGGCAGGACGGATCATGATAAAAATTCTGAAACAGGTCTTTTTGTCGCAGGTGGTGCTGCTCTTAATATTAATGCAGCCAATATAATAACAAGAGGTGATATATCTCTTTGTGGTGGATCGACACTTAATATAAATGGTGATGGTTCGGAGAAGGCAAATGTATGGGCTGAAAATATCAATGTAACAGGTGGCACGACACAGGCAATAGGTGGCAATACACTTACAGTTGATGGTGACTGTAATGTAGCGGATGATCTGTCACTTAATGGGAAAGATGATAAGGTTACACTTAAGGGTGGTTACTATGGATATAACTACAATAGGTCATATGACAATCTTAATGTTGGTACCTGTTTGAATGATGCCGAATATAGCAGTGCAATTCTTGTAAATGGTAAGAATTGTAGTATAAATATGGAAAACCTTGATACGCTCATACTTGCAGGACGTACATTTATATCCAAAAACTCAAGTGGTGAAAAATA
>CAZFFA010000147.1:0-7325 GCA_964517955.1 uncultured Jutongia sp.
TGATTGTAGAACTTAAGTACAATAAATCAGCCAAAACAGCGATAGATCAGATAAAAGAGAAGAAATATCAGGGAGCATTATCCGGTTATAGTGATAAAATTCTTTTTGTTGGGATTAATTATGATGCAGATGGAAATGACAGGAAGCATCATACATGTGTGATAGAAGAATGGCAGGAAGAATAAATTATAAAAGTGTAAGGTTTATAAGTTTTTAGAAAAAGGCATGATAAAAGCAGCAGAAAAGGGAACAGCAAAAGTCTGGTGTCATATTAACTTTATGGCATTGGATGAAAAAGCTGTTCCTCTTTTTATATATGAATGACAGTTTAGGATTTTTTATATAAAAAGTCTTGAAATATACCCCTATGGGGTATATAATGACGACTGTAAATAATACAGGACAAAATATTGATTGTGGCATAAATTAATTTTGAAATGGGGATAAATATGGACAATAAAGAATGTTGTAACTGTTGTAGAAAGAAAAAACGTACTGACAAAGAGTACAAAGACCTGCTCAACAGGCTTAGCCGTATAGAAGGTCAGATAAGAGGGTTAAAGAGGATGGTTGAGGAGGATGTATACTGTATTGATATACTTACTCAGGCGGCGGCAGCCAATGCCGCACTCAATAGCTTCAATAAAGTACTTCTTGCCAATCATATAAAAACGTGTGTTACAGAAGATGTAAAGGCTGGCAAAGAGGAAAAAGTAGATGAGCTTGTAGCGACACTTCAAAAACTTATGAAATAGTGAAATGAAGCAGCAATGCATGTTCATTATGTAAGTTGAATAGGAATGGAGAATTAATATGGAACAATATTCAGTGACAGGAATGAGTTGTGCTGCGTGCAGCGCAAGAGTTGAAAAGGCGGTATCAGGAGTTGATGGTGTAACATCATGCTCGGTAAGTCTTCTTACAAATTCTATGGGTGTAGAAGGAACGGCATCTCCGGCAGATATTATAAAAGCAGTTGAAGATGCCGGATATGGAGCTTCTGTCAAAGGAAGTCATGGAGATAAAAGAGCAGGAAATACTTCTGTTGAAAGTGACATGGAAGAATCCCTTAGAGATAAGGAAACACCTATACTTCGCAAAAGACTTATAGTGTCTCTTGTTTTTCTTATAGTACTTATATATTTTTCAATGGGTCACATGATGTGGGGCTGGCCTCTTCCGTCATTTTTTGAAAATAATCATATTGCAATGGGTCTTGTGCAGCTTCTTATTACTGTGATCATCATGGTTATAAATCAGAAGTTCTTTATAAGCGGTTTCAAGGGCTTGATCCACAGAGCACCGAACATGGACTCTCTTGTAGCTCTTGGCGCAGGAGCATCATTTGTATACAGTGTATATGCACTGTTTGCTATGACTGATGCACAGGTTCGTGGCGATATGGACGGTGTCATGATGTATATGCATGAGTTTTATTTTGAATCAGCAGCAATGATTCTTACGCTTATCACACTCGGAAAGATGTTGGAGGCGTATTCTAAAGGAAAGACAACTGATGCACTAAAAAGTCTTATAAAACTTGCACCTAAAACAGCCAATAAGATTGTAGATGGAGAAGAAAAAGAAGTTCCGGTAGAACAGATAAATATAGGAGATATATTTGTAGTCAGACCGGGAGAAAATATGCCGGTTGATGGTAAGATTATAGAAGGAAACAGTGCTATAAATGAATCAGCACTTACCGGAGAAAGTATTCCTGTAGATAAGAATATAGGAGATGAAGTATCTGCAGCTACACTGAATCAGTCGGGCTTTATAAAATGCGAGGCAACAAGAGTTGGTGAAGATACTACCCTGTCACAGATAATACAGATGGTCAGTGATGCGGCGGCTACAAAAGCACCTATTGCAAAAATTGCGGACAAGGTATCGGGTGTATTTGTACCATCTGTTATAACTATTGCAGTAATAACTACTATAGTCTGGCTTTTATGTGGAAAAGATGTAGGATTTGCACTTGCAAGAGGAATTTCCGTACTTGTTATAAGCTGTCCATGTGCTCTTGGACTTGCAACTCCTGTTGCGATAATGGTAGGCAATGGTGTAGGTGCGAAGCATGGTGTTATGTTCAAGAATGCAGTATCGCTTGAAGAAACCGGAAAGGCTGGGATAGTGTGCCTTGATAAGACCGGAACGATCACGACAGGCAAGCCAAAAGTTACAGATATAATAGCATCGGATGGAGTTAGTGAAGATGAACTTATTGAGTACGCATATTTGCTGGAAAGAAGAAGTGAACATCCTCTTGCCGGAGCAATTGTAGAATTTTGCGTTGATAGAAATATTGATGATGTTGAATTAGATGATTTTGAGGTGCATCCCGGCAATGGATTGTCCGGAACATATGGAAACAAAAAAATATTTGGTGGAAACTATAATTATATCAGCGGGATAATAGATATACCGTCAGGTATTCATGAAGTTTCAGAAAAACTGGCAGATCAGGGAAAGACACCGCTTTTCTTTACGTCAGGTGATAAATTCTTAGGTATAATAGCAGTAGCAGATGTAATAAAGGAAGATGGCTGCGAGGCTGTAAGCCAGCTTAAAAATATGGGTATAAAGGTTGTCATGCTTACAGGTGACAATCAAAAAACTGCAGATGCAATCGGCAGACAGGCAGGTGTTGATGAAGTTATAGCAGGAGTTTTGCCGGATGGCAAGGAAAGTGTTATAAGAACACTTAAGAAAAAAGGAAAAACAATCATGGTTGGTGATGGTATAAATGATGCACCGGCACTTACAAGAGCAGATATAGGTATAGCTATAGGAGCTGGCACAGATATAGCCATAGATGCGGCTGATGTAGTATTGATGAAAAGCAGACTGAAGGATGTACCGGCTGCTATAAGACTTAGCAGGGCTGCATTAAAGAATATTCATGAAAATCTGTTTTGGGCATTTTTCTATAATGTTATAGGAATCCCACTTGCAGCAGGTATATGGATACCAATATTTGGATGGAAATTAAATCCGATGTTTGGTGCTGCAGCCATGAGCTTATCAAGTTTTTGTGTTGTAACCAATGCTCTTCGTCTTAATCTTTTTAAGATGTACGATGATAGCAGGGACAAAAAAATAAAGAATAAAAAGAAAGTTGAGGAAAAAGAAATGAACAAAACTATGAAAATTGAAGGTATGATGTGTGGTCACTGTGAGGCAAGAGTTAAGAAATGCCTTGAAGCTGTTGAAGGTGTAGAAGAGGCAGTTGTAAGCCATGAAAATGGAACAGCAGTTCTTACACTTAGCAGTGATGTATCAGATGATGTTCTCAAAAAAGCAGTAGAAGATCAGGATTATAAGGTCACAGGCATAGAATAATATTGTTGACATATTATTGGAAAAAGATTATTCTATATACAAATAAAGGAAAGAGCGATTGCCCACAAGGTGTGGTTAGCTCTCCCTGAATATGTTTTTACCCTATCCAGAACCGGCTAAAGTTGCAAGGATAGGGTATTTTTATTTACGCTGATTTTATTTTTTCAACACTTTAAGCTTCGCTTCAATTGCATCTATAACAGTGTTGATAGCCTGTATTCTGGCATAGAGCTTATCATTGGACTGGATTATATGCCATGGGGCAAAAGTGGTGCTCGTTTTTTCAATCATTTCATTGACTGCAATTTCGTAGTCATCCCATTTTTCTCTGTTTCTCCAGTCCTCGTCAGTTATTTTCCATTGTTTTTCAGGAGTGGATTCCCGTTCTTTAAATCTGCTAAGCTGTGTATCTTTGTCGATATGTACCCAGAATTTAACTATAACGGCACCCCAGTCTGACAGATTTTTTTCAAATTCATTTATCTCATTGTAAGCACGCTTCCAGTCATTTTCACTGCAGAATCCTTCAAGTCTTTCTACCATTACACGTCCGTACCATGTGCGGTCAAAGATTGCAATATGACCTGTTTTGGGAAGTCTTGTCCAGAATCTCCATAAGTAATGGCGGTTTTTCTCATGAACATCAGGTGAGGCGATTGGATTGACGGCGAATCCCCTTGCATCAAGTGCACTTGTAAGACGTTTGATATTGCCACCTTTTCCGGCTGCATCCCAGCCTTCATACGCGATTATGACGGGAACTCCCATTCTGTATATTTTGTTGTGCAACTTTTTTAGCTTATTCTGCGCTTTTTTTAGTTCTGCCTTATAAACTTCTTTTGTGAGTGATACATCAAGAGGAACATCACAAAGCTTAGGCATAGTTACAAGAGGAAATACATTGTCAGGAATTTCGACAGGTTCATCTTTGTGCTTTATTGCATTATCCATACCATTTACAAGAAGATGATATACCTGAAGTTCTGCAAGCTGTTTTTTGCTTCCGTCAATTACATGCCATGGAGCTTTTTTGGTGTTGGTTGCGCCAATAAATTCTGAAAAAGCTTTTTCGTATTTTGAACGGTGTTTTATCTCATCAAGGTCACGTTTACTTACACGCCAGCTTGTGTCTTTGTCAGAGAGAAGATTGTCTATCCTTTCTTTTTGAATTTTCTTTGAAACATCGACAAAGATTTTAAGTACAAGATAGCCATTGTCTACGAGCTGACGTTCAAAAATATTAATATCATGAAGTCTTGTTTTAAGTTCATCATCGGAAAATCTGCCATCGACCATATCAAATACGGTTTCTTCCATCCAGCCGGAATCAAGAAATACGAATTTGCCCGCTTCAGGGATATTCTCCATATGACGGCATAGGAAAGGTTTACGTTTTTCTTCTTTTGTAGGCGGTTTAACAGGTATTACCTGAAAAAATCTTGGGTCAAGGTCACGGATAAGATAACTGATAAGTGTACCTTTACCGGAAGCCCCCCAGCCTTCAACCAGAACAATTACGGGAAGGTTCTTTTCTTTTATGACCTGCTGTTTTACAGCAAGCTCTCCACGAACCTTTTTCAAAAGATTTTTAAGCTCATCCTGACTGAGCTTTTGAATTTCATTTTCTGCATATCCGCTCATTTAATGTTCCTCCTTTATCAATAATAAGTCATTGTGGTCAAAAGGTCTCTCTCTCAACTGATGCCACGGATTGCTCCAATTCCGCATATTTGCATACATTGCTATCTGCTTTTGACCATTGCATCATAATTTATGTCAATATTTTACAACAAAAGGATGAAAAATGATATAGTTTTTGTTGAAAATGAATGTAAGAAATGAAAGGCTGAAATGTTACCAATAATACTGGAAAATAGTGACAGTTTAGTTTTTCTCATCTGTTTCCTTTAGCTTTGGCCACAAAGTAAGCATCATTGTGACAAAACATGCGGTTCCGCCGATGTAGTTACTTACAGGTTCGGCATAAAAGACACCATTTACACCAAGATAATATGGAAGAATGATGGTAAGTGGAACGACAATTATAGCTTTTCTTAAGAGACTGAAAAATATGGCACGCTTGCTGCAGCCAAGTGCAACAAATGTTGACTGACCGGAAAATTGAAGGCTCATCATAAAAAAGCCGCCAAAGAATATACGGAGTGATGGAACTGCTACTGCAATAAGGTCACTTTCTTTGGTGAAAAGCCCTATAAAGAAAGTAGAAAAAGTGTGTACGCAAAGCCATGCGAGAAGAGTGTAAGCAGTGGTAAGTGTACTCATAAAAGCAATTCCTTTACGGACTCTTTTATATTTGGCAGCACCATAGTTATAACCAAGTACAGGGATAGCTCCCTGAGTTATGCCCTGTGTTACAAGTGTAAATATCTCACGAACAGAGTTGATGATAGTCATACTTCCGACATAAAGATCGCCACCCCATTTTTGAAGAGTAGAATTGCATACGATCTGTGTAAGACTGTTTGTTACAGCCATGGTAAAGCCGGAAAGTCCAAGACCGGTAATTCTTAATATCAGTTTTGGGTTCTGTATCTTCATCTGCTTTAGAGATATATGGTAAATTGACTTTCTTCCGGTAAGAAAAATAAAGACCCATGCAGCACTTACAGCCTGGCTTATTACAGTTGCTATTGCAGCACCGCGGACACCCAGACCAAATACGAATATAAAAACCGGATCAAGAATTATATTGCATACAGCACCTATAAGTGTAGTAAACATTCCAATCTTACCAAATCCCTGTGAGTTGATAAACATATTCATGCCACTGGATATCATGGAAAAAATTGTTCCTGTAAGATAAATTACAAGATATATTTTTGCATAATAATACGTAGAGTCAGATGCACCGAATGCATATAAAACAGGTTTCATAAATATATAGAAAAATGCCATTAGAAAAAGTCCTGTTATAAGAAGAAGTGTAAAACAGTTACACATAATCTCTTCAGCTTTTTTGTGATTGCCCCTGCCTCTTTCTATGGAACAGAGTGGAGAACCACCACTTGAAAATAAAAGACTGAATGCAGATATAAGAGAAATTATAGGGAGTGTAAGCCCGACACCTGTAAGTGCCAGTGATGCATCATTACGAAGATGACCAATATAAATTCTGTCAACAAGATTGTATAATATCTGTACAAGCTGTGCAGCAGGAATAGGGATTGCCATGGATAATATGTTTTTCCACATGGCTCCTTTAGAAAAATCGTTTGTATTATCTGTCATAGTAATTCTTCCTTCTTAAATCATAATTATCATGATGCAAGGGTCAAAAGCAGCTAGTGATGTATGTTTATATACAAATTACTAGCTGGTGGCTTGACCCGCTAAACACCGACAAGTAGCAGATTTGCTTGCAAATATGCGGGATTGGAGGTGTTTGTAGGATTGCGAAAATTGCGTAGCAATGGAGCAATCTGTGGCATCAGTTGGGGGCAAAATACCTTTTGCCCCAACATCTTATCATAAGTATATCATACAATTGCAAGTGCAGACAGTACGTTGTAATTATTTGGGTATTGACAAGAAAAGGCGAAAAGGCTATTATACAAGTAAGTTAGATATAACTAACAAAGATGAGGATAAAATAACAAAGGTTAAGAAAGGAAATACATATGAGTGTAGTTATAGTAGGAGGCCATGACAGAATGGCAAGCAGATATAAAGATATATGTAAGGAGTACAATTGTAAGGCAAAGGTTTTCACACAGATGTCAGCAAAGCTTAGCAGTAAGATTGGTTCACCGGATCTTGTGATATTATTTACCAATACTGTATCACATAAGATGGTGAAATGCGCTGTTACAGAAGCAGAAAAATGTCATGCGAACATAGTGAGATGCCATACAAGCAGCGGCAATGCACTTAATGGTATTCTCAAGGAAATCTGTGGCTGATAAAAAGAATTAGTGTGAAAAATCCATATACGAAAGATTTTTCACACACGAGATTTGTGTCTG
>CAZFFA010000148.1:0-6764 GCA_964517955.1 uncultured Jutongia sp.
TGATATTGTTGCAAGATATAAAGGAATCAAAGTTTCATTTTCAAGTCTTTTAGCACATCTTGATGAAGACATTACAGAACTTGAAAATCTTATAAAAGATGGGGACAGAGAGCTATTTGAAGATATTCTTGCCAATACTGTAAGCCGCAAGATAAGAGGAAAAATCAATGCATCTGATATGTGGGTTAAGAAAATGAATGTTCTTATGAATGGAATGGATACATCAAGTGGTTTGAAGTTAAGCCTTAAATGGAGAAGTAAAACAGCAGAAAAAGAAGATCAGCTTGATACAAAAGAGCTTGTAGAACTTTTAAAGAAAGATTATCGTCTGATGAGTGAAGAAGAAGCAGCAAGACTTTCAGCACATTTCAGATCAAAGGTTGAAGAAGCAAGAAGAAATGCACGTGATAGTGCGGGAATGGTGTCATTTTACCAGATTATGAAAGAAACTCTTGATTATAGAAAATGGTTTGAGTTTCAGTTGTTTTCACAGAAAAATGGTGAACGTCAAAAGGAACTTACCAATAGTGTATTTGGTACTTTTAGTGGTGGAGAAAAGGCGATGTCTATGTATGTACCGCTTTTCTCTGCTGTTGTTGCAAAGTATCAGGGCGGAAGAGATGATGCGCCAAGACTTATATCACTTGATGAGGCATTTGCGGGGGTAGACAATAGAAATATAAGAGATATGTTCAGGCTTATGACACAATTTGAATTTGATTTTATAATAAATTCCCAGGTATTGTGGGGAGATTGTGATACGCTTGATGCACTGGCAATTTATCAGTTGATACGTCCTGAAAATGCAAAGTTTGTTACGGTAATGCCATATTTATGGAATGGATTTAGCAAGGAACTGCTTGATGATGAGGAAAGTGTGGAACAAAGAGGTATAGAGGTTGAAAAAAGTGCAGGAGCATGAGAGGGTAAAGAATGAGTGTGTATCATATTTCAGACAAAGTAACATTTGGAACAAGGTGTTTACAGGATTTAGAAATAAGTTTATTTCATATGGAAAATTTTCAGGAAAGGTGATATTAAAAAATCTGTCATATGAGGATATAGAAGAGCTTGAAGGATTTTTTGGGAAAAATTTTCATGGTCAGAAAAGCGTTTCAATTTCGTCAGAAAAATTTGAGAAAGCACTCAAAAACAGTAAATATGCTGAAATATCTCCAAAAGAATTATTAAACAGTTATTTTGATGAGATTTTAATAGGAAATGCAGAAAAAAAGCTTATTGTAGAAAAGAAAATTGCAGATATTGAAACAGAATATTGCAGGAATTTTAAAGAAACGCCAGCAGGTGAATGTCTTGAAATATTTGAAGATATTGTAAAGAACGGTGGAAAAAGTAATCTTGCTGAATGGAAGAGGTTATTGTGGAGTTGTGCAAAGATATATAATTCTTTGCCGTACCGTTTAGAAAAGAAGATGTATCTTGCTGTTTATTCTGCGATGCTTACAGGAAATCCACATGCATTTGATAATGGAACAAAAGATGGAAATATCTTATATCAGGTTATACAGAAAGATTTAGAAAAAAGAAATATAAAAGTAGAAATTTCTGATATATTTCCAGCATATAAAAGACAAAAAAGCTATCTGTTTGCCGGGATAATGATAGATGATATATCAAATTATGCACTTCTTTATAATGTAAAAGCTATAAAAAATAGTGGGGAAGTTCATAGAGGTATGGAGGGATTTTTTCAGGAAAAAAATGTTGTGCAGATTCCTCTTGCCGTAATCTCTGAATGGAAAAGTGTTGAATGTGTTGACAATGAAATATATATTGTTGAAAATCCATCCGTATTTGCGATGATGTGTGGAAATAAGTCGTGTATGTGTATAAATGGTCAGCCAAGGCTGGCTGGATTGCTTGTTCTTGATCTACTTGCAAAATCAGGGACAAAGATATATTATTCCGGTGATATTGATCCTGAAGGTCTTTTAATAGCACAGAAATTATGCCAGTACTATAAAGGTGATTTTGAATACTGGCATATGACTGAAGAAGACTATGATAAGTGCCGCTCGAATGAGGTCCTTTCTGAAAAGAGATTAAAGATGCTTGATAAAATAACAGATGAAAAACTTATTCAGACTGCTGGTGCTGTCAGACGTTATGGTGTGGCAGGATATCAGGAGATGCTTATATAAATCAATTTCTAAATGATTTTTGAAGTTTCTTTATAAACTCAAGTGGTGTCATATGATACTTTTTCTTAAATGCTCTATGAAAATATGACAGGTTGTGAAAACCGACAGACAGAGATACCTCCATTATGGAGGTATTTCCATGTTCAAACTGTTCCACTGATTTTTCAAGTCTATAATTATTTATATATTCTATACAAGTCATATTCATATGTTTCTTAAAAAATCTCATAAAATGATAATCACTAAAATAGCATAACTCTGCAAGTTCTGATACAGCGATATGTTCAGAATAGTGCATATCAATATAATCAAGGACACATTTCAATTTATCAGAGGTTGCTTTTGAATCAGCAGTATTGTTTTTACTGCTGTATTGAAGAAGCAGAAAAATGCATTGCAAAAGTAAAGATTTTAATGCAAGCTCATATCCGGTAATTTCGCCTGTATATAAAGACGTGATCTGGCGAAAGCATTTGTATAGCGATGTATAAGCCGGATGAGTAGAAGTTATCAGATATGGAATTGAAAATTCCTGGTTCATAAGAGGAGTCAGATAACGTGTTGAGCATATATCGGTGGCATTTAAACCAAGAAAATTCATATGAAATACGTAAGTTTCAGAGAAAAATTCCTCGCAGTCACCAACTGTTATTGAATGTAATAAAAGAGGAGGAATAAAAATTATATCGCCTTCTTTTGCTTCATATTCCATAAGATCTATCTGATATGTGCATGAGCCTTTGGTTATAAGTGTGAGTTCGGCTTCTTCATGCCAGTGTGTAGTTATGACAGGGTAGTCTGCTGCAAGTCTCGTTATATATTTTTGGATTGGGAAAAATACTTCGCCATGTTTGGCAGCTTCCTTTTGTTCTATTGCAGGTGAATGTAATTTATTCATGAAAAATCATCTCCTGTATAAAATTTTATTGTTAATTACTTTTGTGATCTTACAATATAAATAGCAGTATTGTGTTATAAAATGATAAAATATTGCAAGATTATCTCGTAAATGAATTATATAATGGCAGTATAATACATCAGAAAAAATATCGCAACAGAACGGAGGTTATTTATGGAAAGAAAGTGGTGGCATGACAAGGTAGCGTATCAGATTTATCCAAAGAGCTTTCTTGATACCAATGGTGATGGTATTGGAGATCTTAGGGGAATTATATCAAAGCTTGATTATTTGAAAGAGCTGGGAGTTGATATAGTATGGTTATCTCCAATTTATAAATCTCCTTTTGTAGATCAAGGGTATGATATATCTGACTATTACGAGATAGCAGAAGAATTTGGAACTATGGAAGAATTTGATGAGCTGCTTTTAGAAGCAAAGAAGCGTGATATGCATATTATTATGGACCTTGTAATCAATCATTGTTCCGATAAACATATATGGTTTCAAAATGCACTTAAAGATCCTGATGGAGAATATGCTGATTACTTTTATTTCCGCAAAGGAAAGAATGGCAACCCACCAAGCAATTACAGATCATATTTTGGCGGAAGCTGCTGGGAGCCTGTACCGGGAACGGACCAATATTATCTTCATATGTTTGCCAAAGAGCAGCCTGATCTTAACTGGGAAAATCCAAAGCTTAGACAGAAGTTATATGAGATGATTAACTGGTGGCTTGAAAAAGGTCTTTCCGGATTTAGGATAGATGCGATCATCAATATAAAGAAGAATCTGGATTTTCCTGACTTTGAACCTGATGGCTCGGATGGTCTTGCAGGCTGTTGGAAGATGGTCGAGAGTGTAGATGGTGTTGGAGAATTTCTGGAAGAACTGAAAGAAAATACATTCAAAAAGTATGATGCATTTACGGTAGGTGAGGTGTTCAATATGAAGCCGGATGAACTGCCTCAGTTTATTGGTGATGATGGTCATTTCTCTACGATATTTGATTTTAGTGCACAGTGTCTAAGTGATGGTGAGCATGGTTGGTATGATGCACCGGAGATAGAATTTGCAAAATGGCGTGAAGTTATTGTAAATTCACAGCTTGAAGTACAGCATTGTGGATTCGAGGCAAATATTATTGAAAATCATGATGAGCCACGAGGGGCATCAAGATTTTTACCAAAACATGCACAGACTCCGGACGGAATCAAAATGCTCGGAACTATCAGCCTGCTTCTTAGGGGAATTCCATTCATCTATCAGGGACAGGAAATCGGCATGAAGAATGCAAAGTGGAACAGTATAGACGAATATGATGATATCAGTACAAAGGATCAGTATAATGTTGCTATAGAGGCAGGACTTTCCAAGGAAGAAGCATTGGAAGCATGCAGCAGGTTGAGCCGTGACAATGCAAGAACACCTGTACAGTGGAGCGATGAGGAGAATGCCGGTTTTACAACAGGTACACCTTGGTTAAAGGTAAATTCCAACTACAAAGAAATTAATGTAAAAGCGCAGGAAAATGATCCGGATTCTGTATTGAATTATTATCGTAAACTGGTAGCATTGCGTAAGTCTGATGAATTAAAAGAAGTATTTACTTATGGAAAATTTGTACCGGTGTACCAAAACATGGACAATATCATGGCATTCTATCGTGAAGATGAATCTAAGCGCATTTTTGTGGCAGCAAATTTTGGAACTGTTCCGGCAGAACTGGAACTCGAACATGATATAAAGAAGGTTCTTTTATCAAATCAGAAAAATGATAATGTAGATATTAAAAACAGAAATGTCAAATTAAAAAGCTGTGAAGTTATTGTTGTTGATATGGTTGAATAAAATTGCAATAGAAGATTGGAGGAAAGATGAATGAACAATAAATGGTGGAAAAATGCAGTTATTTATCAGATCTATCCGAAAAGTTTTAAGGATAGCAATGGAGATGGAATTGGTGACTTAAAGGGAATTATAGAGAAGCTTCCTTATCTTGGAAATCTTGGAATAGATGCAATCTGGCTGTCGCCTGTATTTAAGTCACCTCAGGCCGACAATGGATATGATATATCAGATTATCAGGATATAGACCCAATGTTTGGAAATCTTGATGATATGGAAGAACTGATTCATGAAGCGAAGAAGTATGGTATCCGCATTATCATGGATCTTGTCCTTAATCATTCGTCCAACAGACACAGATGGTTTGAAGAAGCAAAGAAGAGCAAAGACAATCCATATCATGACTTTTATATATGGAGAGACGGAGAAGAAGGTGTATTGCCAAATGATATGAAAGCTATATTTGGCGGAAGTGCATGGACATGGGTTCCTGAGATCAAACAGTATTATTTTCATCAGTTTCTGCCTGAACAGCCGGACCTTAACTGGGAAAATCCAAAGGTAAGAAGAGAAATATATGACATGATACTTTGGTGGATGGATAAAGGTGTTGGCGGTTTCAGACTTGATGTTATCGACCAGATAGCGAAAGAACCTGACAAAAAAATTACAATAAATGGACCAAAACTTCATGATTTTATTCGTGAATTAAGTAAAGAAACTTTCCAAAAGGGTGATCTTATCACAGTTGGTGAAGCATGGGGAGCTGATACAGAGCTTGCAAAGATTTACAGCAATCCAGATGGAAGCGAATTTTCGATGGTATTCCAGTTTGAGCATATTTGTCTTGACAATCAGGAGGGCAAAGAAAAATGGGATTTGATTCCACTGCCATTTTTGAAGTTAAAAAAGGTATTGGCACATTGGCAGACAGAACTTTATAACTGTGGCTGGAACAGCCTTTTCTGGGATAACCATGATCTGCCACGTATTGTATCAAGATGGGGAAATGACAAAGAATACAGAGTAGAATCTGCAAAGATGCTTGCAATCTTACTACATGGAATGCAGGGAACTCCTTATATTTATCAGGGCGAAGAACTTGGAATGACCAACGTAGAATTTCCGATAGAAGATTATAAAGACGTTGAAATCCTCAATATGTATAAAGAACGAATAGCGGCAGGATATCCTGAGGAAGAAGTAATGCGTTCTATTTATGCAAAAGGACGTGACAATGCACGTACTCCTGTACAGTGGGATGATACAGACAATGCCGGATTTACAAATGGCACACCATGGATAAAAGTAAATAGCAACTATAAGGAAATCAACGCAGTCTCACAGGTTAATGATCCGGATTCTATTTTTAACTGTTATAAAAAGCTTATACAGTTAAGAAAAGAATATCAGGTACTTGTAGATGGCAGATTTACTTTATTGCTTGAAGATGATGAGAATATTTTTGCATATCAGAGAAAAAATTCAGAACATGAATTACTAGTTATATGTAATTTCTTTGACAAGACAGTTGAGATGCCATTGGCAGAAAGATGTAAGGATATGGAATTACTTATATCCAATTATGATGAGATAAAAGTGGTATCAACTCTTCGTCCATATGAGGCACGAATATATATAAAATAATATATGAATCAATTTCGTTGTCCTGTATCAAGCTAATATGGCTAAACTGTTACATAGTGTAAAAGAATAATCCGTAGCCATTGCACTATAAAAGAATTTACATTATAATGGATTGCATGTGAAAATATAAACAATGTAAATGGAAAGAGGCAGATTATGAATATTGAAGAAATGTTAGAAATCAATGATTGCCCATTGTGCGATGG
>CAZFFA010000148.1:6776-7140 GCA_964517955.1 uncultured Jutongia sp.
TGCTTGAAGAAGAATGTGGTTGTGGTTATTATGTTATGTGCCTTGAGTGTGGCTGTCATTCTGTAACAATTGACTTTCATTCGGAAGAGGAACGATTAGATGCAGCAAAAAGAACAGTTATGCTTTGGAATACCGGAAAAGTAATTTCAAGCAGTCCAGGAGAATAATTTACATGATGCCGTTGAAGTGGTTATGGAGTAAAATTCATAACCACTTTTTAAGCAGTTGGAGGAAAAGATGAAAGGAATTATAATAGTTTTAGTTTTAATACTTGCAATCTTATTGTCAATATATGTTCTGATTTATATGGCAAAACGCAAAGCAAAAGAGATATCAAGAGAATTATTTGGAACATCAGATATAA
>CAZFFA010000149.1:0-7118 GCA_964517955.1 uncultured Jutongia sp.
TACTGCATCGAATATCTGTGACTCAAATATAGTTATAGGAACACCAAGCATTCTTGCATTTTTTTCTATAACCATACGGTTGACATCGCTATATCCCGGATCCATTACAAGGAATACAAGTTCAAAAGGAAACTTATTGTGTCTTTTTATCTCCTGAAATAATTTTGCCATAAGCATGGAATCCTTACCTCCGGATATACATACAGCAATCTTATCTCCCTCCTGAATAAGATCATATTCATTGATTCCTTTGGCAAATTTACTAAATAATACTTTATGAAACTTCTTCCTGATGCTTTTTTCGACCTCTTCCTGCTTATCTCCATAATCATCCTTATATGAAGAAAGGAGCCATTCTGAGTAGCCATTTTTAAGACTTACCGCATCATATCCAAGTTCCCGTAATCCATATGCCATATCTTTGCTCTGAACACCCTTCATACAATAAAGAACATAAGATATATTTTTATCCAATTCACCTTTTTTTGCTTTATCTACGATATTTTCAATATATTCAGAATTTGGAATAAAGCCATACCGGTGTGACACTTCATCCCTTACATCACATAATTTATAAAGCGATGGGTGTATATCAGCAAGCTGTTCTATTGTAATCTCTGCATATTCGTATTTTTCAAACATATTTTCTTCCTTTATATTTTATATATTTACATATTTCTTTCCCTTAACTCCCATTCTCCTATATGTAATATATATAATTATCTTTCCTTGCCGCAGCAGGTTGTACAGTCTCTGCCGCATAACCAAGTGCACAGTGGCCAATTCCCTCATAATTGCCCTCAATACCAAGATTTTCCAGTATCTTTTTACCAAATTCTGATTCAAATTCTTCTTTGGCTCTGTGAATCCAGATACTGCCAACACCAAGACTTTCTGCAGCATTCATAAGATTGCCCATTACAAGTGAGCCATCGTACATATATGTAGGTACATCCTTGTCAGCAAGAACTATAAGAATTACAGGCGCATTATAAAATGGATCAAAACCTTCATCCCATCCGCCTATCTTTCTATTTTCTTCTGATATTTTATCACGAAGCTCTTTATCTGTAACAGCGATTATAATTGATGACTGCTTTCCTCTTCCATTGGCAGCATATGTTCCGGCTCTCAATATCGCATCAATTTCATCTTTTTTAATCATATCTATCTTAAAATTTCTACAACTTCTTCTTGACTCCAAAACTTTTAATGTTTCATTCATGATCTATCTTCCTCCTATTTACAAATACAATCTTACAAATATTGCTGTTATTCATATTCTATATACTGTCACAGCAAAACACAAAAGTCATTGTATCATAAATATGCTATATTGTGAACCAGCCGTAATGCCTATTTTCTTCCTTCAATAAACATCACATACATATCTACTCAATTCTTCAATGGTAACAATATCAATTACTTTTTAATAGTTTTTTATATGTAAAATCAATTGCAAATGCCCCAAGCGGTGCAGTAAGGACAATCGCTACGACTGCTACTGTAAGCACGATATCACCGCATGCAAATCCAAGTGCAAGAGGAATTCCACCTATTGCCGCCTGCACAGTAGCCTTTGGCGTATATGCCATCATGGTAAAAATTTTCTCCCTGCCATTGAATTTTGTACCAAGAAGACATACAAATACACCTGCCATTCTAAACAACAATGCACCTATAATTACAATCAGAGCCTTGATGCCTACATGTCCAAGATAGCCTATATTGACCGTAGCTCCTACAAGTACAAATAAAAATACTTCCGCACCTACCCAGAGTTTGCTATATTTTGCTGAAAGTCTGTCTGCTGCCTCTTTCCTAAACTTCTGAAGTGCCACACCGATAAACATAATTGCAATAAGTGCAGAAAATGTTATCACTGTATTCATATTGTCCTCTATAACAACAAGGAAAAATGATATACTAAGGATTATCAATACTTTGGCAGTATCACGTACATGTATCTTTTCAAAATACTTTGAAAGAATAAATCCCACAATACACCCTATTGCTATACCAAGAAATATCGATACCGGTATATTGATAAACTCGACAACCGAAACACCCTTTCCCTGCATCATTCCCGTAAATGTTGAAAATAAAACAATTACATATACATCGTCTACAGATGCTCCTGCAAGTATGAGCTGTGGTATTCCCTTTTTGGCACCATACCCCTCGTCCATAAGCTTAACCATACGTGGTACAACTACTGCCGGCGATACGGCTGCCAATACCGATCCCATTATAGCGGCTTCAAGAAGTGACAAACCAAGTACAGCAGGTCCTATGATAAGAATGCCAACAAGTTCAAATGTTGCGGGAACAAAGCACATAAGAACTGCAGGACGTCCAATCTTTTTAAGTCCTGATATGTCAAGTCCAAGTCCTGCTCTTGTCAGTATAATGATTAGAGCAATTTTACGAAGATCTGCTGATATATTAAGAATATTTTTGTCGAGCAGATTCAGAACATACGGGCCAAGAATTATACCTGTGATAAGCATACCAAGCAGACTCGGCAGTTTCACTTTCTTACATATAAACCCCATGGCCATACCAACAACAAGAATCAATGCAACACTTAATAACATAATATTATCCTCCATAATAAATAATAAAAAAGAAGCTGATAACCCCTGCATTTATTAATGCAGAAGTCATCAGCTTTTAAGCGGTTCAAGTAAAAATTATTACTTTGGGAGAACTTCATTCCCAATCGGTATTATAACATGATCTATCTATATAGACAAGGATTTTTCAAAATGAATCAAATTCTGCGATATCCCCCTAAATTTACAGCAGCCTTGCATAATATGCCCGTGTTTGATAAAGTGCTGCAACAGGGTTGTGTCCCAAAACACGGTCTTTGGTAAGCAGAGTTGTAACAAGTGCATCTGAATATTTATAAAAAAGACTGTCATGTCCAACACAAAGACCAATCACTACATTCAGATCTGTTTTTTCAGCATTCAACTGTTTTGCCTGAAGTATTGGATTGCACATATTTTTTCCAATAGACTCACAGCATTCCGGTATGCCGACAGTCTTTTTCTCTACTGTTCCTGCCTTACAGCAGATGCCAAATACTTCAAATCCATGATTGCGCAAAATTCGTGCAAATATTCCTGCTTCATGTAAAAGTCCGACACAGGTTGCGATTCCAATTTTATGTGCGCCAATTTTTTTTGCAAATTCCATTGTTTCTTCAACTCGTGTCATCTTACAGTAATTCTCGTATTCAACCTCCGCAGATGCGATCATAATCTTTTTATTTTTCTCATCTTCATATGCAGCAATTGAAGACTGCTTCAGTTCTTCGTCCATATTTGTTGTAAGGCAAAAACCGGGATAAGTTTTATCCATATGATCGCAATTTCCTATACCACAGTCAATGCAGCTTCTTCTAATCTGTTCTGCCATAAACCATCCCTCTTTCTAAAACAATTCACTATATATTTTCTTAATCCTGTCACGATCTAATGGAACGAAATTGTTGGCAAGCAGTCTCTGCTGATTGGCAAGTACCGAATCTGTAAATTCTTCTATCTCACCTTCTTTCATTCCATATTCATGGAGCGGCTTTTTCTGTATAATGTTATTTAAAAGTTTCTCCAGCTCTTCATATATATCTGAAACATCACATTCAAGAATTTCTGCCATGAATTTATTGAGTTTTTCTATCTCGCCGTCAGTTTTAATCTCCATATAATTCTTCATAACACCGGTAAACATTGCATAGTTTGATTCACCATGAGCAACATGATATGTTGCACCAAGCGGGTAACTGAGTGCATGTACTGCCGCACAGCCTGCATTGCCAAAAGCAATCCCAGCATAATTACTCGCAAGTAAAAACTTATCGAGCAGAGGCTTTCTTGCATCAGGACCATTCTCCGCAATTTCCTTGTATCCACTAAGTATTATTTCGATTGCACGATAGCCAAACATCCTTGTAGTTTCATTTGCCTTTGGTGAAAGACTTGACTCCACAGAATGTACCAGAGCATCTATAGAGCTTGTAGCAAATACACTAAAAGGCAGACTTTCCAGGAGTTCCGGAATTAAGACTGCATAATCTGCATACAGTTCATCCGCCGCAAGCCCTTTTTTGGTTCCACGGCTGTTTAAGGCAAGAATTGATATATTGGTCACTTCGCTTCCCGTTCCACATGTTGTAGGAACAATTATCAGCTCTTTGTCTTTTACTGCCGGTATCCTGCCATCATACAGATCAAGTACAGGTGAAACCTCCTTTAAGGCAAAAAGTTTGGCTACATCAATTGTCGTTCCACCTCCGACAGCGATTATCCTTTTGTGTTTTCCTGAAATATCTTTATATATAGCCTCGACCATATCATCTGATGGCTCTCCCCTGCCATACTTCGCTGTATATATCACATCACAGCCGGAAGTCATTGATTTAAAAAATGAATTATATGTACGTTCACTTGTAAAAATCAAATCACCTTTTCCAATATTAAACTCTTCAATAAATTCTTTTGTAGTAGAATACCTGTATATAGTCGGCTTAACCATAAGCTCCTGCATTTTTCTTCCTCCTCATTACTACCTGTCAACCAATCCTCTCTCTATATACTTCATATATTATCATGACAACTTTGCAATAGCATCTTCCATTATATCAAGGCCTGCATCAAGCTGTGCATCTGTGATAACAAGTGGTGCTAAGAAACGTATAACATTTCCATAAATTCCGGCATTTTCTACGATAAGACCATTCTTTGCACATTCCTGAATAAGATTTTTGACAATTTCAGCATTCGGCTCCCTGCTTTCCTGATCCTTAACGAATTCCAGACCAATCATAGCACCAAGTCCACGTACATCGCCGATTACGCTGTACTTTTTCTTCATTTCCTCATAACGAGCCATAACTTTCTTACCAATTTCCATAGCTCTGTCTGCAAGCTTTTCTTTTTCCATAATTTCTATCGCCTTTAATGCAGAAGCACATGAAACTGCATTTCCACAATATGTACCACCAATTGTTCCTGCCGGTACTGCCTGCATTATCTCTTCTCTTGCAACTATTGCACTAAGCGGCATACCACCTGCAATTGACTTTGCTGTTGCGAGAATGTCAGGTGCACATCCTGCCTCTTTCCAATATTCAGAAGCAAACATTCTTCCTGTACGGCAAAAACCTGCCTGAACCTCATCAGCTATAAGAAGTATTCCATTCTCATCACATATCTTTCTTACAGCCTTAACCCATTCAATAGGTGCAGGAATAAAACCACCTTCACCCTGCAATGGTTCAACAACTATTGCTGCAATAGTGTCTGCTGCGCCACATTCCTCAAACACTTCGTATATAGAAGAAACATAATAGTCAATAGCCGCATCGTCAGGCATTCCCTCCGGTTTTCTATAAAGATATGGGAATTTTGCACGAAATACACCATGTGAAAGAGGACCCATGTATTTTGCATAAGCTTTCTTAGATGTCATAGTCATAGTAAGTTCTGTTCTTCCGTGAAATGCACCTGAAAAAACTATAATATTCGGTCTCTTTGTATATCCCCTTGCAATCTTAACTGCATTTTCATCAGCCTCTGCACCACTATTTGCAAAAAATGTTCTTTTCTTTTCTCCCTTAACAGGTACAATCTCATTTAATTTTTCGGCAAGTGCTACATAGCCCTCATGTGTTACTATATTAAACATTCCATGAAAGAAACGGTCAGCCTGCTCTTTTACGGCAGCTATCATCGATGGCTGGCTGTAACCTACATTTAAAACGCCTACACCTCCAACCCAATCAAGAAAAATATTACCATCAAGGTCTTCCACCATAGCTCCTTCACCACGCTTTATCGCAACCGGATATGCACAGCCTATCGCATCAGGAATAGCTGCATGTCTCCTGTCAATAAGTGCCTGTGATTTTGGTCCGGGTACCTTCTCAGTAATAATCTTTGGCAATTCTTCTCTTAACATAACGATTCCTCCATTTCTATATCATGAATTTTAAATTCTCTTTTATTTTAAATGCAATAACTTTTATTACATTATTCTAAATTTTGTATTTTAAATATCACATAATTTACTACTCATTGCATAGCAGCTATAATCCTCATTCAATATATGCATTAATCATCTCCATAAAGATAATTTATCGCATCTACCATCATCTTTACGCATCCATCAACACCAAATGCCTCTACATCAAGAAGCAGTTGTTTGCCATGTCTGTCACCACGGTTCTGACCTGTAACATACTTATAATAATTGTGCCTCTGGCGGTCAACTCTTTTAATAAGTTTCTCTGATTCCCTGATATCAAGGTCATATGCTTTGGCTATATGATTTATCCTGTATTCCATAGGCGCATACAAAAAGAAATTTGTAACATTTGGATGCTCTCTAAGCACATAATCAGCGCAGCGTCCAAACATGATACATGGCTTCTTATTGTTGGCAAGATCTCTTATTACAAACGACTGTGCATCGATTGCCGCCTCCGAATAAAAAGAAAATGTAGAACCATATCCAAATTCCTTAAGCATATTGGCTGTCTTTTTCTTAACAACCACTTCATCAGTTTCCTTAAATACATCGGTATTGACACCTGCTCTTCTTGCCGCCATATCAACAAGATCCTTATCATAAAGTGTCACACCAAGTTCACTTGCCAGCTTTCTGGCAATCTCTCTTGCGCCACAGCCAAATTCACGACTGATCGTAATAACATATTTTTTCATATCAATCACCCATTCCTTTCTTTTAATTATCTTTTAGAACGAACCAGCTTTCTTTCTACAAATTTAAGCAGGAAAGACATTACAAGACATATTACGAGATAAACAAGTGCAACGATCGTGTATGACTCTATAGTTGTAAATGTCTGTGAAATATATGCTTTTGTTGTCTGTAAAAGTTCCGGTGCTGTAATATAAGCCATCAGTGATGTATCCTTTACCAGTGTTAAAAGATAATTTCCAAATACAGGGATTGAGTTGCGAAATGCCTGTGGAATTACTATTCTGAACATAGCCTGTCTTGCAGAAAATCCAAGTGCAAGTGCAGCCTCTGTCTGCCCCTTATCAATAGAAAGAATGGCAGAACGTATTACCTCTGAAAGATATGTA
>CAZFFA010000150.1:0-7089 GCA_964517955.1 uncultured Jutongia sp.
TAGACCTGATGAACAAGGTACGTGCCATTGCCAAGAAGGAAGACCTGTCCATCACCACCATCTTCGAGGTGGGACTGAAGATGGCCGTCCAGAACTACGAGGCCAAGAACGGCCCCATCCGTGTCCGGCAGAGCAAGAAGAAAGACATTGGCGACGTCTTCGGACTGGAGTAAGTCTACAGCCAGAACACGAGCTTCGTTCCCCTTAGCCCTTCGCCGTCATAGTCGCAGGGTAAGTGAAACTGGCAGGAAAGGCTGCTGGCGGCATCATCGTCGAGGTGAGCCGTCAGCTTCAGCTCTATGGCGCCTCGTTTCTCGTTATATCTCAAGTTCCAGATGTATTCCCCCAGGACGGCATTGACCACCGTCCTTATCTCATCCTGTAGCCGCGAGATTGCATCGAAGTCCTTCATTTCTTCAAGAGATAAGTTTCAAGGTCTGCATCATACACAATCCCCATCTCAAACTGCAGGCCTAGTGAGTTGACGACATTCTTTATTTCCGCCACAGACTTAGACCCCATGTTACGGAACTTCAAGAAGTCCTCAGCCTTGTACTGAACTACGTCACCCATATACTCGATGTCCGCTGCACGGAAGGCACTGAGAACCCTTGTACTGAAGTTGCAGTCCCGGACATGTGTAGCCAGTGCCCTCGCCATATCCTCGTCGGAGATGTCATACTTGTTTTGCAGGATCTTCTTTTCAGAGGTCCGCTCGTACTCGTTTATCAGCTCCTGCATGGAGCGCATGTCCATGTCCTGCTTAGCCAGCTGTCTCGTCAGCCTCCTGTTCTCGCGTATCTGCCATGCGAGCTTGTCCCTCACCTCATGGTGTCTCTTCTGCAGGTCTCGGTATTTTTCCCTCAGCTCTTCTTCAGTCATCATGCTCTATTTCAGTTTCCGTTTCATTTCAAGTCCTCTTCCGTCCATCGGTTCATGTTGCACCTTAGTTCCTCCATGTCAATGAACTGTGCCCCACGATAGACCTCGCGGCCATCAGCCAGCAACAGTACAGTCGGCCCGGAATAGACCAAGAACCTGCCTGCGATCAAGGGTTCCTCTGTTATATCGGTATAGAAGGATGCAATTGCCGGATAGTCCGTTGTAATCTGTTCTACTTTCTCCAGCATAACATTACATACTCCACAATCCGGGGCTTTGATGTAGAACAGACAGAGGCGGTTGTCTTCTATCGTCTGTTCTATGTCGTTTATGTTTGTCAGGTGCTTCATCTTCTATACTCCTTAATTGCCGTTCTAATTAGCTCCCTCTGTGCCATAAAAGAGCTGTAAGCCGTCTTCACCAGGCCCCAGTTTCGACCCATAGATGATATAGAAATGAGGATTTCCGTTATTGACTGATATGAAGCAAGTCTTTCTCATGCTGCCTGAGACAGGTGGCAGTATTCTTATTCTTTTAAATACCTGCCAGCGGTCATGAAATACAGCAAACCACACGGCCTGCAGTTTCCTTTTTAGCATTTGCTATTATTCAAAGTTCCACGCCCACGAATTCAACAAGAATGCATTCACACGTTAATGCAGAGTCTTACGCCTCGTTATATCATAAATCCACAATCATATTTATACAAGGTTTCACAATGGATTATTCTATAAGAAGAAACATGGTTATTGAAAATAGAAACCTGAACGATTTGTCTTATCAATCCCTCCCACTGAGAGAAGAAACAATACGAAATGTAATACTTATTATTAAATTTACCTATGTATGGTTTAGTATCAAACATATTAAGAGCATCAAACAAATCTTCGTTTCGGAATGTTTTAATATCTTTAAGATTCTCTTTGGAGAAAACGTAATATAATCCTATACTTGAAAGTTTGTCTATGTAAGACTTAAATATGAAAACTTGCCAAACTCCTTCTAAAGAGTCTTCAACGTATAAGTCTTCCCGAAGGTTTATTTCGTGTTTTTTTGTCTGGTCACCCACAAAAACCTTTCTAAAATTCCTAGTTCCTCCTTTTATGACCTTCAAAGACAGTTCCCAGTTGTTTTCTAACTTAATTTTGTGAAAATAGGTAAAACAGTTTTTAATAAAGTCGTTTTCTTCGGTAGCATGTACAGCAGAAGCCAGCCGCGTTTCAGTGATTATGCATGGCTTTATTTGCTGTTCTTTTATTGCTTCGTTATATTCTTTCAATGCCAGCCTGTTCGCTTCTAATAATACTCTGTCTACTGTTTCTTCTTCCTCTTCTTCAAAATCCTTTATTTCTTCCCATGGAAATCTATCACCATGAATTGGATCGTATCTTTCATCAGTGAAGGTCTTTTTCTTTTTGAAAAGGGTAAATGGCCAAATTTTTTTCATCATTTATTTACTTTAAACTGTTATTACTGTTTTTTTCTAAATCCTTTTTATTTGTCGCTGCTATAAACAAGTGTCTCTTACGCGATTAAATTATGAACGAATTGATGGATGTATAGTATCATTGGAGTTTTGACTTTCTTTATAATGTCTCATTGCTTCATCTTGAATACGCTGCCGTTCTACTCTTTGAACCATTGACTGGTACTGAGGATAGATTTCTTCCTCGTTGTCATAGAAAGCAATCCAATGGTTCTTGCACCCTGCAACAGAGTTGGAACACAAATAGAAGCGGTATCTGCGTCCGTTTTTTGTATCACCCTCTTTGACAAGTTTGAAACGGCCTTTCTTGCATAGAGGGCAGCGCATTTGATGGTCATCGTCGTTTTCAGTCATTTCAGTGACGAAAACAGACGGCATATTTTCGTTATACATGACGAAAGTATGCTTCTTTGCACGAGTAATAGCCACATAGAAAAGCCGTCTCTCCTCAGAATATTCGTAATTATCAATCAGACTCAGGACATAACCCAGAATCGGATCGTCAGTGATACGTGACGGAAAACCGCCTCCGTCCTGGCTGCAATTCAGGATAATTACATTATCCGCTTCAAGTCCTTTTGCGGCATGAACGCTCAAAAACTGCATAGTCCGGCCAGCAAATGTGACAGTCGCCCTTTTTGAAGTCGGCGATTGCTGCTTAACGCAGTTACGAGGAAAAACCTTCACCTCATAATTGTAGCGTGCCATCAGCATCACTGTCTCGTCGGCGGGTATACTTTCGATGAGCGTCTTAATAGTATTAAGATACGTCTCGTTGGTGGTCCGTGAGAAAGGAACGAATGAAAGCTTTGTGCAGACATTATCAGAAAGCGGTCGCACCGATTTCTGAACTTGTGCGGGGTTTTTCAGAATAAATTCAGAAGACCGCTGCACAAGCGGGTTGCCAAAGCGGTATGTTGTTTCTATTTTGCATTTTACGGTAAAGCCGAAGTGCTCGTCGAAGTGATTGAACAGGTTCATGTCACTTCCGGAGAATCTATAGATTGACTGCCAGTCATCTCCTACACAATACGTTTTGGTGAGAGGATCCTGTCGTCTCAAAGAAATGATGAACTTATAGCGGTCTACGGAAATATCTTGGAATTCATCTACAAGAATATAAGAGAAGTTAGGCTTGTATTTTCCCGTTTCACAATAGTTCGCGCCGCAAAGAATGATGTCCGTGAAGTCTCTTTGATGTTTCTCCTTCAGTGCCTTTTCGTATTCTTCATATAGCGGTTTAATAACCTCATACATCAGGAAACGGCATCTTTCACAAAATTGTTCAGACTGCCCACTATCCTTAATAGCCTGCATAATGTCATCGAAAGACTTGCCATTAGACTTCATCAAGGCGATGAACGATGAGAACAGATTCATGACGTTCTCTTCCATTGTCTTGTTACGTTCAAACAGCCGTTGATATTTCTCTTCAGCAGTCAGTTCCCTTGGAACTACCCCGACGTTTCTCAATTGCTCTTCCAGTTTTCTGTAAACAGAGCCATCATGGAACATGGCACTGATGGTCTCAATCAGGTGTGTCTTGAATTCCTGGTGAATCGCCCGTTTCCACCGAATACCATCATTATACTCTTGATTAGCCCTATGGAAACCGCCCTCGTTTCCTTCTCCGAACCACTGTGGTACGTTTCCATTCTTATCAATACCGAAATGTTCTAAGTAGATATAGTATCGCTGCCCATTATTCGTGAAGTAAATCGTAAAGTCAGGATGGTACTGTCGGTGAAATCTTGTAGCCGTATCGTGTGGGTACGTTTCTTCATATTTAAAATCAACATCATGTGTAGAAAGCCACGTACAGATTTTCTTTTCCTCCTGTGACCTTGTGAATACTGGGTTCCCATCCATATCCCCGTATGGTGCCATGGTGCCATACGTTTCTCTATCGACATAATAATCCTCAGCGTGTTCGTATTGGTGTTCCAGTTTCGTTATGTCAGCCACCTCTCCAACATATTTAGTGACAGCAGCTTTGAAAGACTCGCTATTTCTTACCAACTGGTAATAGCATTGTAGCAAGAAAGTATCTTCTGCCACGTCAGGAAATCTCCCTTCCACTGCGGCGATGATGTCACAGGCAAAGCGGTGGAAAGTGCGGCACGCCACCGCAGGCACGTTCAAACGCTCCTGAAATTCCTCTGCGGTCTTTCTGTTGTAAGACAGCACAAGAATCTCATCTTTCTTCATGTTTCGTTTCTCTAATAAGTATTTCACTTTAGCAATCGAAGTAGAAGTCTTTCCAGATCCTGCGCTGCTAATTACCAAGCAATTGTCTTCCAGTTTCACAATAGACTCGCGCTGTTGCGGGTCCAGTGGGTATTTGAGCACCGTATCGAAATACGTCTTGTTTTCCTTCAGTTCCTTTTCGACAAACTGCTTATTGTGTATGTCGCGCATGGCCAAAAAGCCGTGTTTGTACTGCTTTTGTCTAGGGAACTGGCCAAATTCTGCATCGTTATAAGTTTCCAAGATATACGCCTTACATTCATTAGACACTACCGTTTCCATCAACTTCTCCATGTCTCTCACCATCTGCTTAAACTTCATACACTCCGAATAAGCGAAATAGTGGTTTAGAGAAAAGAACGGTGCAGTTTTGTTTGTAAGGAGGTCCGCAGACTCATAGAAAGAAATCAACCTTTCAATGATGAGTTTTGCCCCAAAGAACAAGAACCAATTGTTACGGCAGCTCCTTAGTGTGTCTATATTTTGGGCATAGACAGAACCAATATGTTTGTTTTTATTTCTGTAATAAGCAAGCGTACCGCATTCCTTCATGTAGTAATACACGAATTCATAGCCTAACTGCCGTAGCTGTTTCGACTTAACGAAAGAATATATGGCCAGTCCAATTAGGATGGTGGCGCATACAATCCCTGTCATTATGAGATATGCTTCTGTAGTCATTTATGGGAGTCGTTTGAATAGTAGAGCTTTTTTCCCTGTCGAAGGGTCTACAGGCATACTTTTCGTTTTGTCTTCTTTGAAATTATTGAGTTTAAGCAAATGAATTGAGACATCATTACCAGGCATAACCATAGCGTAAATAGGCTCAGTTATACCAAGTCTTGTCTTCAAAATGTCGAAGACAATAGGCAAAGCGGATTTCATAATTTTATGCCCCCTCAAAGGCGGGATAAGGATATAATCTATAAGCCAGTGATTAAAGTTGTTTGTAACTATGTTGTGCGTCGGGCTTGTAACCTTTATTAAGCCACATATCCCGGCGTTCATTCGGATAATATAGCAGAAAGCAATACCCATTGATTGTGTCATCACACTATTGTAAAGATACATAGGTATCTTTTCTTTAGCTTCAAGCCCTGCAAAATCAGGCATAAATTCTTTTGTGTCTTTATCGAACATCAGCATTATTGAGAGGGTATGAGCATCGTTCTCCAAATTACTTTCTGTAATTGGGTGCATAGAGAATTGTTCCGTCATTTTCACTCTCGGCAATGCCATTGGGTTGAAACATGGTTGTATGTTGTTAAAATCAATTTCTTCTTCATTGGCTTGCTGTTGATTTTGAACTTTCTGCTTTGGCGCTTCTTTTACTTTTTTAGGCTTATCCCCTTGCTTTGTTAGTTGTTCTGTCTTCTTGGCTTTTTTTGCTTCAGCTTTTTTTTTCTGTTCTTTTGTAATATCGTTGGCCAGGTACATTTCTCTGCCAGCAACAATGTTATGAGTAAAATCATCCAAGTTTATCTCCCAGACTGAACCAGAAGAGAAAGATTTTTCCGCACTTTTATGTAGCGTAGAACCGCTTAGTACATTGAAACAGAAAGACTTAGATTTGCTTATGAGTTTACTCCATAAGCTCTTTTTTAATTCTGCTTCAATCAGAACAGTAGGAATAAAAATAGGTTCATCCCCTAAAATTTCCTTGTTGTCTTTTATTTATAATATATCTGGAATTCATAAATAAACTTTTTTTAATTAGTCCTTAATTAAATAGATTTTGAGTACAAAGGTAGTAGTTTTTTGGGATATTTTGTTAGATAGACAGACAAATTTATATGAAATTGTCATAAACTACCAGTGCAGCACTGTGCACAGCCTTCCACCATTATAGCAGACAGAGACTCCTACCACCTTCTCTTCATCTATCGCAACCAGCGTGTTCTTGTAGATGTACTGAGAATCCTCGCGTTCCACCAGCCGGGTCCTCATTCGGCGGAAGTCGTTAAGCCCGTAACCGTCGCCACAAAAATAGAGACAACAGTCATCAGTCATTGCCATCATTATCAGGCGTGCTATTTGTGCAGCCTGGCTTTTTGATGCTTTCCTTATCTCAATCATATTCAATCCCAAGTCCAGAACCTTCTTAATTCCGCTATAATCTTATCCCAGTCCTGCAAGGTGAACGTATCCGGTCCAATCATCATTATCGTCATTTCAATGTCATCGAATTTACGGAAAATATTAGTGTCCCTGAACCCGTTCCGCAGGTAGAACCCGTGCCTACGCTTTCTTTGCTCAGGGTTGGGACACGGATTTTGGTAGGGAGATTCCATGTCAAGGACGCACGGACGGCCCTTATATTTCTTCATCAGCTGCGTTAGGATCTGCTGGCCGTAGCCTTTACCTCTTAATTCTGGCATAACGGCAAAGTACCAGTACCAATTGACAGAAGGTCTTGGATAGACGATTGTAAATCCTACTAACCCGTTATCCTCGTAATATGCAGTGAAGTCAAG
>CAZFFA010000151.1:0-6587 GCA_964517955.1 uncultured Jutongia sp.
GTAGCAGAAGGAATGAAGGTTGGTATTGTAGGAGCAAGATTTAATGAATTTATTGTATCAAAGCTTATAAGCGGTGCAAGAGACGGACTTGTACGTCATGGTGTAAATGATGATGATATAACACTTGCATGGGTACCGGGTGCATTTGAGATACCTCATGTAGCAAAGAAGATGGCAATGTCTGGAAAATATGATGCAATCATATGTCTGGGTACTGTAATAAGAGGCGCTACAAGTCATTATGATCTTGTGTGTGCAGAATCATCAAAGGGTATAGCAAATGTTGGTCTTGAATCAGGGATTCCTGTTATCTTTGGTATAGTTACAACTGACAATATCCAGCAGGCAATTGAACGTGCGGGAACAAAGGCAGGAAATAAAGGATATGACTGTGCTCTTAGTGCAATTGAGATGGTAAATCTTGAAAAACAGATGTAATAGAGGTTGACATAATCACCTGCAGGCATTATGATTTATCGCAGAATATTATTAAATATACATTTTAGAGAAAGGAAATTATAATGTTTCAGGGATTATATCCAAGTGAGTATTATGAGTCGGCATATGACATTGACTATGAGTCGTATTATGAAAAAGGTTACAGAGGTATACTTTTTGATGTAGACAATACACTTGTAGAACATGATCAGCCGGTGACGCTGCAGGCAATTGAACTTTTTGAAAGACTGAAGGAGATTGGCTTTAAGACATGTATTATATCCAACAATAAGGATTATCGTGTAAAGCCGCTTGCTGATACATTGGAATCACAGTATGTGTATAAGGCAGGAAAGCCTTCTCCGGGTGGCTATGAAAAGGGAATGGAGTACATGGGAACTACACCGGAGACGACATTTTTTGTAGGCGATCAGATTTTTACAGATGTATGGGGTGCCAACAGAGCCGGAATACATTCAATACTTGTTAAGCAGATTGCAGCCCATGAGGAAATTCAGATTGTTCTCAAGAGAAAGCTTGAGCATATAATTATGCACGAATATAGAAAGAATATGGCGAAGGAAAATATGTAGGAAATTATGAAATTCTCTGCCAGACTTTAATAATAAATTTTTATATGTAAGTATTAAAACAAAAAGGTGATATCACATTTAAACGATATCATCTTTTTGTTTATTTGATTTCAATTCAAGTATTGACTTTGGCAGATTTATTGAATTATAGATATCAATATATTCAGCAGAAGATATTTCTTCGATATAGTTTTGTGTAAAATTCTTTGTAAAGCCTGATTTTTTGAGATGATCAGCCGCTTTATTGTACGCAATGGCAGCTTCATGTATAGAAGAGTATCTTCCTATTAGATAATTGCCATTGGCATGTATACGGCTGATATATATATAACCTTCTTTTTTTTGTTCTGCGGTAACACCCTGATATCTGTTCAATATTTCGATATTGGAGTATCTGTAATCATTTATGTCACCATTGACATATCTGAAATCAATCCCCGGTCTTGCAAAATTTCTTATACCATATCTCGAGGCGATATTAGTCTGCATACCATATTCGGCAACAAACAGATGATTGCCTCTTCTCATTATTGAATGATTGGAATAATAAAAAAGGTCATCTACATCAAATGTAAGAACATCTCTCTGTGAAAGATAATAGTTAAAGAAATTTAATCTAAGGTAAATAGGAGTTTTTATATATATTCCGTTGTTTTTAAAATTGCATAGCGATATATATTTGTGAAAGTTTAAAAATTGAAACTCTTTTTTATTGTAGTTGTCAGGCAGGTAAGTTGTTTCAGAACCAATTATTTTTGAAGCATCAATATATGCCTTGTGGGCTTCTGTTTCAGTTGGAAAGCTTCCGAGACTGATATGTTTATTCCTGAATGTGATGGATGATCGGAAATATATTGTTCCATCCTTTTTTTTCGCTTTATAGACACCTGGTAAAAGATTCATATATTATGCTCCAATTAATTCTCTATAGTTTTATCTTAAATTTTTATATTGGTTCGATTTTTTATATACGCCATAGGGGTTACGGCAATATTTTTATCAAGTAAATATGTTTTGATTTTAAATACGTGATTTAACCAATACAAATATCGACATATATATCATAACATTTTTAATATATATTTTGCTATATAATGAATAAATTTCAACAAATATTACAAAAATAATGACAAAGTGAATAAAGTTAATAAAAATTCATATAATTTGTAATAGTTTCGTAACAATATTTAATGAATGTCTGTTTTGTGGTGTATCTGTGGTGATAGAGTTCAAAGGGAAGTCTGATACCCTGATCTTAATAAAAATAAAGAACAGACAGGAAAAGAGGAGTAAAATGTATAAGATAAACAAATGTTTCGTGGCAGCAGTTCTTTCAGCAAGTATGGTGTTTATGCCGGCTTCAAGAGGTAAAGTTGTGGCAAAGGTTTCACAGGATAAAGTTTCAGATGTTGTGGAAGACAAGGTTGTAATATTAAACGATATGACACCGGGAGTGTCTTATCATGTAAATAAAGATAAAATTAAATGTCTCAAATCTGTTAGAAAAAACAGAGTTAAGGATGAAAGAACAGCAGAGATAAAAAAATATTGTGGAGTAAATGTATCTGATGAAGATAGAAGGATTCTTGAACGAATAGTTGAGGCTGAAGCAGGAGGAGAAGATCACAAGGGAAAAGTGCTTGTGGCAAATGTGGTATTAAACAGAGTAAAGAGTAAGGAATTTCCTTCAACTATAAGTGGAGTAGTATTTGCTCACAGTGGATCGGTATATCAGTTTTCACCAATCGGAGATGGAAGATATTATTCAGTGACAGTTTCCAAGGATACGAAATCGGCGGTCAATGATGCACTAAACGGTGTGGATCCATCACAGGGGGCACTTTATTTTATGGAGAGAGCCATAGCCGATTCTCACAATGTATCATGGTTTGACAGTGCATTAACACGACTTTTTAGATATCACTGTCATGAATTTTATGTTTAATATATTGAAATTATCCTAAAGATATTGTATACTCAAGGCACTATGGTATAAAAATGTTTACAATAAATTAATATACAGAGTTGTCATCACAGGCGGCAGAATGGAGGAAACAAATGGAACTAATGTATCAGAGCACTCGAAGTGAGGGAACAAAAGTAACAGCATCACAGGCTATATTAAAAGGTCTTGCAGATGATGGCGGACTTTTTGTACCTGTAAGTATACCTAAGCTTGATGTATCTTTAGATGCTATCGCTAAGATGTCTTATCAGGAAACAGCATATGAGGTTATGAAGTTATTCTTCACAGATTTTACTGAGGCAGAGTTAAAGACTTGTATAGAGAGAGCGTATGATTCTAAGTTTGATACAAAGGAAATAGCTCCACTTGTTAAGAAGTCAGATGCTTATTATCTTGAATTATTCCATGGTGCAACTATTGCATTCAAAGATATGGCTCTTTCAATTCTTCCACATCTTCTTACAACATCAGCTAAGAAGAACAATATTAAGAACCAGATAGTTATTCTTACAGCTACATCAGGTGATACAGGAAAGGCTGCACTTGCAGGTTTTGCTGATGTTGAGGGTACAAGCATTATCGTATTTTATCCAAAGAATGGTGTAAGTATGATACAGGAGCGTCAGATGGTTACACAGAAGGGTGCCAATACTTCGGTAGTTGGTATAACAGGTAACTTTGATGATGCCCAGAGTGGTGTTAAGGCAATGTTCAACAATAAAGAACTTGCAAAGGTTATGGATGAGCATGGTTACCAGTTCTCATCAGCCAATTCAATCAATATTGGACGTCTTGTTCCTCAGGTTGTTTACTATGTATATTCATATACAAGACTCCTTGCCAACGGAGATATCAAAGAAGGCGAGCCTGTAAACTTTGTAGTTCCTACAGGTAACTTTGGTAATATACTTGCAGCATTTTATGCAAAGAATCTTGGTCTTCCTGTTGGAAAGCTTATCTGTGCATCAAATGACAACAAAGTATTATATGATTTCTTTGAAACAGGTGTTTATGATAAGAATCGTGAGTTTATTCTTACAACTTCACCATCTATGGATATTCTCATTTCAAGCAATCTTGAAAGACTTATCTATAAGATTGCAGGCAATGATGCTGCTAAGACAGCAGATCTTATGAAAGCTCTTGCAACAGACGGCAAGTATACTATCACAGATGATATGAAAGCCCAGATGAAAGATTTCGTTGGCGGATGGGCAAGCGAAGAAAAGACAGCCGCTGAAATTAAGAGAGTATATGAAGAGACAGGATATGTGATGGATACACATACAGGTGTTGCTTCAGCAGTTTATCATGATTACAAGGAAAAAACAGGTGATACAACTAAGACAATTATCGCATCTACTGCAAGCCCTTACAAATTCGGCACAAGCGTTATGGGTGCTATTGATGATAAGTATAAAGGAATGGATGATTTTGCTCTTATAGACGAACTCTGCAAGACATCCGGTGTGGCTATTCCAAAGGCTGTAGAGGAAATCCGTACAGCACCTATTCTTCATGATACAGTATGTGAAACTGCTGATATGCAGAAAACAGTAGAAAAGATTTTAGGTTTATAAAATATTTTATAACATTTATAATGTAATATATTGCCCGTTGTTGCCATCGATACTATTGAGTGGTGACAGCGGGTTTTGTTTGTGGGTATTATTTTTACAGCATTGTGGTAGGATTGTTAACAGTTCTGTTTTTTATTTCTTCAATTCATAAACCTGCCAGCGAGCTGTTAACAAATAGGGGATAACAAATCGAAAAAATATATTGCAATAGAGCAAAGTTTATGTTAACATGATAAAGTGTGTTGACTGAATTGTCATAGACAACAGATTATGCACATCAGAAACTATAATAAAAAAGCACGTATGCGGATTTCGTATCGGTGCCTACGGGTCTTACGTTTGGAAGCATACGGAAGCAGAAAAACCAATTTGGAGGTAAAATCATGAGTGTTATTTCAATGAAACAGTTACTTGAAGCAGGTGTTCATTTCGGACATCAGACAAGAAGATGGAACCCTAAGATGGCAGAGTACATCTACACAGAGCGTAATGGTATCTACATCATCGACTTACAGAAGTCTGTAGGAATGGTTGATACAGCATACAATGCAGTAAAAGATATCGTTGCTAACGGTGGTTCAATCCTTTTTGTTGGTACAAAGAAGCAGGCACAGGATTCTATCAAGACTGAAGCTGAGCGTTGTGGCATGTTCTACGTAAATGAAAGATGGTTAGGTGGTATGCTCACAAACTTCAAGACTATCCAGACACGTATTAAGAGATTAAAGGCTATCAAGACAATGTCAGAAGATGGTACATTTGATGTTCTTCCTAAGAAGGAAGTTATCGTTCTTAAGAAAGAATGGGAAAAATTAGAGAAAAACCTTGGCGGAATCAAAGAAATGAAGAAGATTCCAGATGCTATCTTTGTTGTAGATCCTAAGAAAGAAAGAATCTGTATTCAGGAAGCACATACATTAGGTATTCCTCTTATCGGTATCGCAGATACAAACTGTGATCCTGAGGAACTTGACTATGTTATCCCTGGTAACGATGATGCTATCAGAGCTGTTAAGCTTATCGTTTCTAAGATGGCAGACGCAGTTATCGAAGCTAATCAGGGTGAGTCAATGGCTGATGAAGAGGCAGAAGCTGAGGCATAAGATTTTCTGTTAGAATATGGGACATGAATCAGACACTTAATGTTTGGTTACGCTATGTAACATATGGCAGAACATCAGTGTAAGGCTGATATAGTAGGATGTAAGTGGACTTTGTTTTGCTTACATTCTACTTATTTAAAGTAACAGTCTTTTTATTGGATAGGAAATTGCGTATACAATAGTGGGGTGCAGAGGCAATTCGTTTGCATTGCCTTTTTTATGGAATAAATTGGACGATGTTGTCCTGATTAAATATATGCGAATAAACAACAATGGAGGAAGAATAAAATGGCAATTACAGCTAAACAGGTTAAAGAATTAAGAGAAATGACCGGCGCAGGTATGATGGATTGTAAGAAAGCTCTTGGCAATACTGATGGAGATATGGACAAGGCAGTAGAATGGTTAAGAGAAAATGGTCTTGCAAAGGCTGCTAAGAAGTCTGGACGTATCGCTGCAGAAGGTATGGTAGCAGTAGATGTAGCGGAAGATGGCAAGACAGCTTCTATCGTTGAAGTTAACTCAGAAACTGACTTCGTTGCAAAGAATGAAAAGTTCCAGAGCTACGTAAAAGAAGTTGCTGCACAGGCTAAGGCTACATCAGCTTCTGATATCGAAGGTTTCCTTGCTGAGGAATGGATTGCAGAGCCAGGACAGACTGTAGATGAGAAGTTAAAAGCTATGATCGCTGTTATCGGTGAAAACATGAACATTCGTCGTTTTGAGAAAGTTGCTGCAGAGGATGGAATGGTTGTTGACTATATCCACGCTGGCGGTAAGATTGGTGTTCTCGTTGCAGCAAAGACTGACAACACTGGTGACGAGGTTGTTGAGTGCCTTAAGAACGTAGCTATGCAGATTGCAGCTATGAATCCTAAGTACCTTTCAGCTGATGATGTATCAGAAG
>CAZFFA010000151.1:6642-6924 GCA_964517955.1 uncultured Jutongia sp.
CTCAGGCAAAGAACGATCCTAAGAATGCAAACAAGCCAGATGAGATTATCGAGAAGATGATCATCGGACGTCTTAATAAAGAGCTCAAAGAAGTTTGTCTTACAGAGCAGGTTTATGTTAAGGCTGAGAACAAAGAGACTGTTGCTAAGTATGTTGAGGCTGTAAGCAAGAGTGTTGGTGCAACAATCGAGCTTAAATCATTCGTTCGTTTTGAGACTGGAGAAGGTCTTGAGAAGAAGAATGAGGACTTTGCAGCTGAGGTTGCAGCACAGCTTAAATAAT
>CAZFFA010000152.1:0-6906 GCA_964517955.1 uncultured Jutongia sp.
TCTTGAAGTAGGAGACAGTATTCTTACAACTAGTGGATTTTTCGGTGTAGTTATAGATATAACAGATGATATAGTTGTTGTAGAGTTTGGTAACAATAAAAACTGCCGTATCCCTATGAAGAAAGAAAATATCGTTGAGATAGATAAGCAGGGACAGGAAGAATAATAACAAAAGGTGTCAGAAGCCGTGTGAGCTTCTGGCACCTTTTGCTTTTAATTAGAGGATTAGTTTTTGATACAATAATCTTTATAATAACTTTTCATTGCATATAAGATTAAATATTGTAATCTGACAGATCAATATTGCATTCGGCAGCAAGATTTTCAAGGTATTCATACGGGATTGCAAGATTTCCTCTTCCTTTGCCGATATCGATAGCTGGTTTGTTGGCACCATGAAAATCAGAGCCTCCGCTTGGAAGAAGATGATATTTATTGGCAAGTTTTCTTGCATATGCTTCATCCTGCCCGATATGATTTGAGTACATTACCTCAATGCCCTTAAGCCCCGCATCTTTAAACCGTTCTATGAGCTTTTCAAGTTCATTCTGAGGAAGTTTATAGTGGAGTGGATGGGCAAGGATGGCTATACCACCTGATCTGTTGATTATATCAATCCCTTCTTCGGGAGTTATATATTTTCTTGGAACATAGAAAGGACTGCTGGTATCAAGGTATTTTTTGAATGCATCATTTGGTGATTTAACAACATCGTGATCTACAAGCCACCTTGCAAAATGAGCTCTGGTAATAACTGCATCAGGATTTCCATTGGTTAATTCCGGCATTGTAATTGGGATGCCGGCATCATTAAAACGTTTTACCATTTCAAGATTTCTGTCTATTCGTCTTTTAATCATCATTTCAGATACTTTGTTAAATGCAGCGTCATGATGATTTATAAAAAGTCCGACGATATGGATATCTCCGGATTTATATCCAACAGATAGTTCTGTGCCGGGGATAAGCTGTATAGGTGCGTTTTGCTTCTTAACTGCATTTATTGCATCGTCTATACCGGCTACGCTGTCATGGTCGGTAAGAGCAAAGGCACTCAGACCATTTGAAACAGCTTTTTCTACAACCTCGGCGGGAGAGCATGTCCCATCGGAATAGTTTGAATGTGTATGTAAATCAATATATTTCATATGACCTCTTTTCCGTACAACAATGTACAATATATTGTGTGGTATCAGTTATTCTGTAGTAAAAATATAAGCAAAAGTATATTGAAAAGGTTCAAATATATATGTTTATATTCTTACAGAGAACTGTTATAAATTATTTTACCATAATAGTAATATTTTGGGCAAAAAAAGTATAGATATTAGTAAAAGATAAAAGATTGGGTTACATGCGTCAGCAGTAATAAAAAAGGTGCATAAATGAATAAGAATGGAATAGGGTATTATATTATTGTTGTTGGTATAATGTATATTGTGTCTGCAATTATACTATGTATATCGGCAGGTATTATATGGAAGGCAGAAGCACCGGCGAGTGCTGTGTCTGCAGCGGTTATAGTTACTTATATTGTATCGAATTTTGCAGGAGGTTTTCTGGCAGGAAAAAAGACAGGAAAGCATAGATTTGTCTGGGGAATAATTGTTTCTGCAATATATTTTGTTATAATTATTCTTTGCAGTGTATGGTTTATGGACAGTAAGATTGAATTTAGACCGCAGATTATTGGCAATGCCCTTATATGCATTGTTTCAGGTATGTTTGGAGGAATGTTTGCGATACCTGATAAGTAAATTCCTGTAATATGACGGTTTGGCAAATTATGACATAAATGTAATAAATATTTAATTATATATTAAAAGAAATGTGTTATCATATATACCTGTTTGAGAGAATAATACGAGGAGGCAGAAATGAGTTACAAGAACAAAAGGCGTGATAGAAATACGTATGATATGAATAGCTTTCGCGCAAGAAGTGCCAAAAATCAGGCACGAAGAAATAAGATAAGAAGGAAAAGAATACTTACATTATGTACATGTATTGTTTTTGTTATCATTTTGGTAGCTGCTGTATTTAAGATCAGAGCTATTGATAAATCAGATAAGAAAAAGAATACTGCCGACAATAATATAAGTTCAACGGTGAAGCCGAAATCAACACCAACGCCAACACTAGAGCCAACTCCAACTCAGACGCCGGAGCCTGAGGGAAAGGATATGTGGCTTAGAAAAGATCTTGATCCTGATAAACCGATGGTGGCACTTACGTTTGATGATGGTCCATACAGACCGGTTACAGAAAAGCTTTTGAAAATTCTTGAAAAGTATGATGCAAGAGCAACATTCTTTACTGTCGGCAGCCGTATATCGACATATGAATCTACAGTGAAAAAGGCATATGAACAGGGAAATCAGATTGCAAGCCATACATACAATCATGTATACCTGACACAGCTTAGCAAGAGTAAGATAAAAAAAGAACTGTCAAAAAGCAACAAAGCGATCAAGAAGGCGATAGGATGCGGATTCGATGCTTTGCGTCCACCTGGAGGAATGGTTAATGACAGCATGAAAAAAGCTATAAATGTTCCTATGTATTATTGGAGTGTTGATACAGAAGACTGGAAATCAAGAAATGCAGCTTCAGTTCTTGAAAGATGCAAATCTATCAAAGATGGTGATATTGTTCTTATGCATGATCTTTATCCATCTACAGCAAAGGCTGTAAAGAAACTTGTTCCAAGACTTGTGAAAGAAGGATATCAGCTTGTTACGATAGATGAACTTTTCTATTATAAGGGAATTGAAACAGAAGGTGGAGTTTTGTATTTTGATGGTGTAAAAAAATAGAAATAAATTAAAAAGTCCTATGCACATCAGTTTTGTGAATGTAAGAAATGAAAGGCTGAACTGTTACGAGCATAGGACTTTTGTTGCCTTTTTAACTTGATATTTATTTGTATACTATGTTATAATGACTGTTAGCGTGACTCTTGAATAAGAGCATGAAAGAAGTATATTTAAAGGAGAAATGTAACATGAAGAACAAGAAAAAGGGATTGTTGCAGCTTTTTGTTATAATTGCAATAATCGGGCTCTGTTCTTATATAACATTGGTTGGTCTTACTGATGCGCATAAGGGTAGTGCTAAGAACATTAAACTTGGTTTGGATTTGGCAGGTGGTGTCAGTATCACATATGAAGCAGCCAATGGAAAACCAACTGCTACAGAAATGAAGGATACAATACATATGATGCAGCAGCGTGCAGAAGTATATAGTACCGAATCATCTGTAGTACAGGAAGGCGATGATCGTGTAGTTGTCGAAATTCCCGGTGTAGAAAATGCAGACGAAGTTCTTTCTTCTCTTGGTAAGGAAGGTTCGCTTGATTTCGTTGCAGAGGATGATATAAGTTTCGACAAGAATAATAAGCCGACATATAAAAAGTTTGTATGTAGTGGTAAACATGTTAAAAATGCAGAAGCAGCTACTCAGCAGTATCAGACTACAAGCAACAAGGAAAATGTAGTTCAGCTTACTCTTAATGCAAGGGGTGCAAAGAGATTTGCAAAAGCAACAAAGGAAGCTTATCCAACAAGAAAGAAAATTTATATCATATATGATGGAAAAGTTCTTTCAGCTCCACAGGTTCAGGCAGAGATAACAGACGGAAAAGCTGTTATTTCAGGAAGTTTTAAGACATTCCAGGAAGCCGACGAACTTGCTTCTATGATTCGTATCGGTGCACTTCCTGTAGAACTTAAAGAAATTCAGTCACAGGTAGTTGGTGCACAGTTAGGTCAGGATGCAATTCAGTCAAGTCTGCTTGCAGGTGCTATCGGTTTTGGCCTTGTAGTATTATTCATGCTTATATTCTACAGACTTCCGGGTCTTGCAGCATCTATTGCTCTTTTGTTCTACCTTGTAGTAATGCTTGTTGCATTAAATGGTCTTGATATAACGCTTACACTTCCTGGTGTAGCGGGTATCATACTGAATATAGGTATGGCGGTTGATGCTAACGTTATTATATTTACGCGTATCAAGGAAGAGCTTGCCAAAGGCAAGTCAGTTCAGTCAAGTATAAAGCTTGGTTTTGATAAAGCCTTATCTGCTATCGTAGATGGTAATGTTACAACTCTTATTGCGGCAGCAGTATTGTATGTAAAGGGGTCAGGTACTGTAAAGGGATTTGCAACTACTCTTGCAATGGGTATTGTACTTTCAATGTTTACAGCACTTTATATCACTAAGATCATATTGAAGGCTATGTATGCACTTGGTGTTGATGATGTCAAATACTTTGGTGTTGAGAAGCCTAGAAAGCAGATTCAGTTTGTTAAGAACAAAGCTAAATTCTTTATTATTTCAGGTGTTATGATTGCTGCATGTATTGTATGCCTTATTGTCAACGGTGCAACAACAAGAACAAATGGACATATATTGAATTATGGTCTTGATTTCCTTGGTGGTACAACATATGATATACCATTCAATGCTGATACAAAGATAGATGGCAGTCTCAAGAAGGAAATAGAGGCAAAGGTAAAAGCTGTAGGTGGTTCTAATGATATAGTTATTTCAGAAGTTGCAGGTTCCAATAACCTTACAGTAAAAACTGTAGAGCTTACAGAAGCACAGAGAAGTGAGCTTACAGAAGATTTAGCAAATTCATACAAGATTGACCAGAAAAATATACAGATTGAAAGTATAAGTGCATCTGTATCCGGTGAAATGAAAGCAAATGCCGTTATAGCCGTACTTATCGCAGCGGTATGTATGCTTATCTATATCTGGTTCAGATTTAAGGATATCATCTTTGCAGGAAGTGCTGTACTTGCCCTTCTTCATGATGTTATCTGCGTAATTCTTGTATATGCACTTTCAAAGATATCAGTAGGTAATACATTCATTGCATGTATGCTTACAATTGTCGGATATTCAATTAACGCAACAATCGTTATATTTGACCGTATCAGAGAAAATCTTGCTATCCATAAAGGGGAGGAAGCTCTTGAAAGTGTAGTTAATGATAGTATCACACAGACACTTACAAGAAGTATAAATACATCTCTTACAACATTCTTTATGGTATTTATGCTTGCATTACTTGGCGTGGATTCAGTAAAAGACTTCGCAATCCCACTTCTCGTAGGTATTGTATGTGGTGGTTATTCATCAGTTTGTATCACAGGTACATTGTGGTACACTATCAAAAAGAAATTTTATGGTAGTACAGGAAAGAAAAGAAAAACAGCTAAATAAAATATAAGTTTTATGGTATAAAAAAGGCGGCAGACACTAACCTGAGTTAGTATCTGCTGCCTTTTTTAATATACGGATCAGGGTGCCAGAAAGGCTCTTTGATGTAGTAAGAAAATTATTTTTTCTTTGCTACGAATGATGCCCAGTCTCCAAGAACATTTTTTTCGATTATTTCAAAGCTATTATCGAGTAGTGCCTTTTCAACATCATCCGCTTTTTCGATAAGTATACCGGATGATATGAAAAGACCATCTGGTTTGATAAAATCTCCGATGCATGATGAAAGGGGACTGATAACATCTGCAAGTATGTTGGCAACTGCAATATCAACAGGTCCATTGCACATCTTTTTTACCGGAGAAGTATCTTCGAGTATATTGACATGTATTGCCTGAATACGATCAGAGGCAATATGATTGATAGATGCATTTTCTATAGTTGCATCTACAGCACTTGGATCAATATCTAGGCAGTAAGCAGATCTTGCACCACATAAAAGAGCAGATATCGCAAGTATTCCGCTTCCGCAGCCGGCATCAAGAATTGTTGTTTCAGGGGTTATGAATTTACGAAGCGATTTAAGACAGAGTTTTGTGGTCTCATGTGTTCCTGTTCCAAATGCAGAACCGGGATCTATCTCCATTATAATATCATGTTCATCTGCATACTCAGGAATTTCTTCCCATGTTGGTTTTATGATGATGTCATCTGCAACACGAAATGGTTTGAAGTTTTCTTTCCATTTATCTTTCCACTGTGAGTCATCTTCTATAGTGTAATTTATAGCAGGGACATTTATTTTGAAATATTTCTTCTTAGCTTTTACTTTTTTCTTGATTTTCTTGATTAGTTCATCCGGTGGAAGAACAGGCGCGGCGTCTTTCATGTCTGCATCTCTTATAGAAGATCCTGTACTGTAAAATTCCTTTTCTGTATTGTCAGGAGCTTCAGTGTAAAAGGTAAGAACTGATTTGCCGTCATCTGGACCGAGGTCGGCAGGGATATCTGTATACATTTTTTTCTCATCTTTTTCTGATAGTGGGACATGGTCTGTTATCTCAAATCCATATATACCTAATTCATTGAGAATATCTCCCATGGTATCAGCAGCGTCAGTTGTTGTATGTAGCTGGTATTTAATCCATTTCATTTATATGATCTCCATTCTATTGACAATTTATCGGTATATAATGCAGGGGTCGAAATATATTTTGACCCGGACATCAGTATATTAGTATATCAGACTATTATGTTGCTGTACAGATATGTGCGTTGTGAATCAATTTCGCTGTCTGCTTTTTTATACGTATAACGCATAAATGATATAAGATTTTTACTCAGGGACGGCTCCCGCCTCGGATGAATGTACGTAACAGTGCATAAAAGGGCACACTACGCCCTTTAAGCACTGACGACATTCAACGCCCTTCGTAAATATTCTTATATCAATTTATGCTGTTAATCATCTATGCAAAATGCTTTGAAAATCCTTTTTTATTCCTGATTCTACTGTTTTTGATTTTGCATACGCACTTACCAATATCTACTAAGAATTTCTCTATATTTATTCCAATAGAAAGAGCGTTTGTCTTCGTCGGTACTTATTCTGTGTATTTTACAGAATTATGTACCGCTACGTAAGACAATCCGAGCGAGAGCGTCTCTTTTTATGG
>CAZFFA010000153.1:0-6857 GCA_964517955.1 uncultured Jutongia sp.
TATGTTCTTTGTACTATGGTGGGCGGTATTCTCGCACTTGGAGGAATTGGTGGATTTACAATAGGACGTCTTGTAAGCTTTCTTACATTCAACAAATCTTTCAGTATGCCTGTCAATCAGATGAGCCAGCAGCTAAATTCTATAGTTATGGCACTTGCAGGTGCAGACAGAATATTTAAGATTCTTGATGAAAAGCCTGAAGTTGATGATGGATATGTGGAACTTGTCAATGCAACAGAAGATGAGAATGGCTGTATAAAAGAATCAGATAAACATACAGGTATCTGGGCATGGAAACATTTTCACAAAGAAGACGGAACTACAACATATAAGAAGATGGAAGGTGATGTTGTATTCGACCATGTGGACTTTGGTTACAATGATGACAAAATAATACTTCATGATATAGAGATATATGCACATCCCGGTGAAAAGATTGCATTTGTAGGTGCCACTGGTGCAGGAAAGACTACTATCACCAATCTTATCAACCGTTTTTATGATATACAGGATGGCAAGATACGTTATGACGGAATCAATGTCAATAAGATTAAGAAAAATGACCTCAGACGTTCTCTTGGCATTGTTTTGCAGGATACACATTTATTTACAGGAACTGTTATGGAAAACATCAGATACGGAAAACTTGATGCAACGGATGATGAAGTTATTGCAGCAGCTAAACTTTCAAATGCGCATGGATTTATCAAGCATCTTCCTGATGGCTACAATACTATGCTTACAGGGGATGGAGCCAATCTGAGTCAGGGACAGAGACAGCTTCTTGCGATTGCAAGAGCAGCAGTCGCAGATCCACCGGCACTTATTCTTGATGAAGCAACAAGTTCTATAGATACACGTACTGAAAAAATTGTACAGCGTGGCATGGATGGTCTTATGAAAGGGAGAACTACATTTGTAATAGCACACAGACTTTCTACAGTACGCAATAGTGACTGTATAATGGTTCTTGATCAGGGACGTATCATTGAGAGGGGTACGCATGATGAACTTATAGAGAAAAAAGGAAGGTATTATGAGTTGTATACAGGATTAAGTGCGTAATACGGGAAATTTATCTATTGGTACGGCGTATGAATTGCAGCAGGTGTCTAAGTATTTACTGTGTTATATGTGACACTGATACTTGAAATTTTCCTTACAAGTGTTATAATAAGTATTAGAAAAAGAAATTTGCCAAGTTATGTATAATACGAGGAGGAAAAGATATGCTTTTGAGTACTTATAAGAGAGTTATTGAGTTGTTTAATGAGGGAAATGGTTACCGTAGTGCAGCCGAACTCAAAGAACACAAAATTACAACGGTACAGATCAAGGAACTTGTCAGCGAAGAAATTGTTGAGAGAGTATCTCATGGCTATTACTGGCTTATTGACAGAGAGAATGGAAAGCCTGAGAACTATCAGTACATTGAAGCATGTATGGTAAATCCCCGTGCAGTTATATGTGCAGATAGTGCATGCTATTTTAACGGACTTATCGATAAGTCACCGGAGAAGCTTTCAGTAGCTACACTTAAGACGGATCGTTCACGTATGCAGTTAAATTTTCCTGTTACAAGACATTATTATTCAAATCTTGCATTTGATGAAGGTATTAAGGTTGTTGAGACACCTTATGGAAATGTCAGGGTATATGATATTGAGAGAAGTGTATGTGACTGTATCAGATTCAGGGATGATATAGATGATGATGTGCTTGAGGAGATTATTGAAAGATTCCTTGCAGCCAAATCAAATCAGATGGACAGACTTCTGGCATATGCAGACGCAATGCGTGTTGGCAAGATTGTCAGGACGAAACTTCATCAGACAGAGTAATATTATAACGCAGAATACGTATGACAAAAAGCGTCGCTTGTATTCTGCGTTATGTTTTAAAAGAAGAATCCTTTTTTTTAAATTGTATATGTAAGCGTCAACGTTATAAACATGAAGGGAGTGTAGTGTGAAAAATCCATATACGAAAGATTTTTCACATATGAAAGATTTTTCATATACGAGATTTGTGTCTGTGCGCACTTGACACAAACTCGTTATACGCAAAAAACGTGCGCAGAAATGGGGATTAGCATGAATAATGTATATGAAAAACTTATGAATTGTTACAGATGCTTTACGGAAAAGATAGATTTTGTACCGGAAATAGCACTTGTTCTTGGATCAGGTCTTGGCAATTATGCAGATGATATAGAAGTTACTGCAGAGCTTGATTATCATGAGATAGATGGATTTCCGGTATCAACTGTTCCGGGACATCAGGGAAAATATATTTTCGGATATGTAGACGGGGTCCCTGTGGTGTGTATGAAGGGCAGAGTTCATTACTATGAAGGATATGATATATCAGATGTAGTCTTACCTATAAGGCTTATGAAGCTTATGGGTGCTAAGGTGCTATTTTTGACCAATGCAGCGGGTGGTGTCAATATGACGTTTGAAGCAGGAGATTTTATGATGATAAGTGACCAGATATCGGATTTTGTGCCATCTCCTCTTATTGGACCCAATATTGAAGATCTTGGGGAAAGATTTCCTGATATGAGTGATATATATGACAGGAAACTTCAGAAAGTTATAAGAAAAACGGCTGCGCTCAATGATATATCACTTAGAGAAGGTGTGTATATACAGCTTACAGGACCTAATTTTGAGTCACCTGCAGAGGTTCGTATGTGTAGAGCACTTGGAGCAGATGCAGTAGGAATGAGTACCGCATGTGAAGCTGTTGCAGCAAATCACATGGGCATGATGATATGCGGCATATCATGCATAGCCAATATGGGAAGTGGGATTACTGCCAATCCGCTTACACATGAAGAGGTGCAGGCGGCAGCAGATAAGGCGGCACCTGATTTTAAGAGACTTGTGACAGAGTGCATCAGGGCAATTCATATGGAGATTTCATAAAGAAAGACAAAGATACGTGGAATTACAGTATTATGAATACTATAGCTGTGATGGCTTAAATAACTATTTACGAATGTATTAGAAAGAGGTTTGCATGAAGATTAGAATATACAATGCCAGGGTGCTTTCTATGAAAAATGGATGTGAAATTATAGAAGGTGAGGTGCATACGGAAGGCAGTCAGATAACATTTGCCGGAGAAAAGTCTGACGGAATAAAAATAGCCGGGGATATCAAATTTGACAGAGAGATAGACGCAGAAGGAAATGTTATAATGCCAGGGTTTAAGAATGCACATACCCATTCAGCCATGACTTTTCTTAGGTCGTATGCAGATGATCTTCCACTTCATGAGTGGTTAAATAACAGAGTTTTCCTAATGGAAGCAAAGCTTACGGATGATGATGTATACTGGTGCAGCAGGCTTGCCATTCTTGAATACCTTACAAGCGGGATCACAGCCAATTTTGATATGTATATGATGCCCGAAGCAGGTGCAAAAGCATCTGTTGATTCGGGATTCAGGACCGTTTTATGCGGCTGTATCAATGATTTTACAAGCTCTGTAAAAGAGTGTGAGCACAATTACAATAAGTTTAATGATTATAATGAGCTTATATCATATAAGTATGGATTTCACGCAGAATATACTACAGGAATAGAAAGACTTGAGGGGATAGCAGGACTTGCAGATAAGTATAATGCACCGGTGTATGCTCATATAGCTGAAACACATTCTGAAGTAGAGGGCTGTATTGGGCGTTATGGAAAAACACCTATAGCATTTCTTGATAGTATAGGTATGTTTAAGTATGGAGGAGGAGGATTCCATTGTGTATATATGACAGATGAAGATATGGATATATGCTGCAGGAGGGGAGTGTGGGCAGTAACAAATCCGGCATCCAATCTTAAACTTGCGAGTGGAATTGCACCATTATGCAGTCTGAAAAAGAGAGGTGTAGGACTGTCAATTGGTACTGATGGTCCTGCAAGCAACAATTGTCTTGATATGTTTAGAGAGATGTTTCTTGCAACTGCGCTTCAGAAGGTATCATTGTCTGATGCATCTGCACTTGATGCGGAGGATGTACTTCATATGGCAACTGTGGGCGGTTCACTTACTATGGGGCTTACGGAATGTGATGTACTTGAGACCGGTAAAAAGGCAGATATCATAATGATAGATTTAAAACAGCCTAATATGCAGCCACTCAATAATATATCTAAAAATATAGTATATAGTGGAAGTAAGCAGAATGTAAAGATGACTATGGTAAATGGAAAAATTCTTTATGAGAATGGCAGATTCAATATTGGAATTTCACCAGAAGAAATATATGCTAAGGCGAATGAAAGCATAGACAGGATGAGGAAAAACTGATAAGGTTCAATTGGCGGATAGAAAATTTGTGCGCTGAATAAAAGATTTGGAGGACTATAAAATGTTTAACAAGGATAATAACAGAGAGATGAGTATATCGGAGAAGAGGAAAAATACTACCAAAAGACTTGCTATGGTGAGTATGTTTGGTGCAATAAGTATGGTTCTTATGCTTTTTGAGGTTCCCTTATTATTTGCACCATCGTTCATGAAGATGGATTTATCTGATCTGCCTATTATACTTGGTACATTTATGATGGGACCTGTTGAGGGCTTTTTTATAATTGTTGTAAAAATTGCACTTAAGCTTGTATTCAGAGGAACGGACACTGCATTTGTCGGAGAATTGGCAAGTATGGTTGCATCACTTGCATATATATTGCCGGCGTATATAGTCTATCATTTTAAGAGAACAAAGACAGGTGCTCTTTTATCTCTCGCATGTGGAACTGTAGTAACAACTATAGTATCAATGGTTTCAGATTTTTATGTAGTATTCCCTGCATATGTGAAGTTTTATGGAATACCGATGGATGGAATAATTGGTATGGGAACAGCTATCAACAAAAACATAACGAATCTGTATTCAATGATGATATGGGCAGTTATGCCATTTAATCTTTTGAAATATCTGATTACATCAGTAATTGCATTTGTATTATATAAGAGATTAAAAAGAGCATTACATTTTTAATTCATGAAAGTTTGATAAAAGGAAATATGAGTATGAAGAAATATATTATGTCACTTGATCAGGGAACGACGAGTTCAAGATGTATATTGTTTGATAATAAGGGGAATATCTGCAGTATGGCACAAAGAGAATATGAACAGATTTATCCTCAGGCAGGATGGGTGGAACATGACCCTGTGGAAATATGGTCATCACAGATAAGTGTTACTATTGAAGCAATGACAAAAATAGGTGCATGTGCAGAAGATATAGCAGGTATAGGAATTACAAATCAGCGTGAAACTACTATTGTATGGAACCGTCATACAGGAAAGCCGGTATACAATGCAATTGTATGGCAGTGCAGAAGAACATCAAAAGCGATAGATGAGCTTGTGAAAGCGGGAATGAGTGATTATGTACGTGATACAACAGGACTTATACCGGATGCATATTTTTCAGCCAGTAAGATAGCATGGATACTTGACAATGTAGAAGGTGCAAGAGAGCAGGCAGAACAGGGTGACCTTATATTTGGAACAGTTGACACATGGCTTATATGGAATCTTACAAAGGGGAAAGTTCATATCACTGATTATACCAATGCATCAAGAACAATGCTTTTTGATATACACAATCTCAGATGGGATGATAAGCTTCTTGATTATTTTGGTATTCCAAAGTCTATGCTGCCAGAGGTAAAGCCTTCAAGCTGTGTTTATGGATATACCGATATAAGCGCGATAGATGGTCATATTCCTATAGCTGGAGCAGCAGGAGATCAGCAGGCAGCTCTTTTTGGTCAATGCTGTTTTGAAAAAGGTGATGTGAAGAATACATATGGAACGGGCTGTTTTCTTCTTATGAATACCGGAACTGAACCTATTAAATCACAAAATGGACTTATCACTACCATAGCGGCAGATACAGGAGATAATGTCAGATATGCACTTGAAGGAAGCGTATTTGTAGCCGGGGCAGCCATACAGTGGCTTCGTGATGAAATGAGGATGGTGCGCACAGCGGCACAATCAGAAGAGTATGCAACTCTTGTTAATGATACAAAAGAAGTATACATAGTGCCTGCATTTGCCGGGATAGGTGCTCCATACTGGAATCAGTATGCAAGGGGAACAGTTGTCGGGATTACAAGAGGGTGTAAAAAAGAACATTTCATAAGAGCAACTCTGGAATCTCTTGCATATCAGACAAATGACGTGCTTCGTTCAATGGAAAGAGATGCCGGAATGAGGATCAGCAATTTAAAAGTGGATGGTGGTGCAAGTTCAAATTATTTTCTTATGAAATTTCAGTCTGATATAACAGGTGTAGATGTGCTTAGACCTAAATGTATTGAAACAACAGCGATGGGAGCTGCATATCTTGCAGGACTTGCCACAGGCTTTTGGAAAAGTAAAGAGGATATTATATATAATTGGAATCTGGGACGCAGATTTGAACCTTCAATGGATGACGAATTACGTGATAAAAAGCTTAAGGGTTGGAGAAGAGCGGTAAGATGTGCGCTTGCATGGGCTGAGGATGAAGAATCGTAAAAGTTCAGATATTCATTTTTAACTGGTAAAAAATTGCAGATATTTATGTAAAAAAAATGTAAATCTTTATTGCTTGCAATACATCAGATGCAATGATAATATAATGTTGTCTGTTTACAGATAAAATTTAAAGAATGGAGAGTAGAAATTTGAAAAATATCAAAGAAAAAGTATTTTCAGGTAAGTTAGCCGTACTTTTGGCAGTTTTTGCGGCGGTCTTATCTTTATCGGTTCAGACCAATGCAAGTGCAGCAGGGTATTCTGCAAGTGCAAAAGCTGACAGAGCCAATGGAACATGCAGTTATACAGTTAGT
>CAZFFA010000154.1:0-6843 GCA_964517955.1 uncultured Jutongia sp.
CTTATATCATTTATGCATCATACGTATCAAAAAAACAGACAGCGAAATTGATTCATTTTTATAAAAGACTTTTATTTTATCTCATTTTGTGGTATAAAGGAGAATGTTATGTATTTTGTAACAGTAAATAAATGAAATGCTGACTGTTACATATATTTTGTTGGATAAATAGGAATTCAACATTCAATAATAAAACGGGAATAGGAAATATGGAGGTATTATTTTGAGAAAGTATAAAATAATTGCTGCTGCATTGTGTGCAGCCATGATCGTAACATCTGCAACAGGTTGTGGAACTAAGAAGAAAAGTGAGAATACTAAGGTAAGTTCAGAAGCAAAAAATAAGACAGAAGAGAAAACAGACTGTTCTTCATATGTAACACTTGGTGATTACTCAAATATTGAGCTTAAGACAAAAGATATTGATAGTGAAGTGGAAAATCAGATTAAGACTAATATTAAGAATACCGGAAAATACAACAAAGTAAAAAAAGGTAAGGTAAAAAAAGGCGATATTTTAAATATCTATTACGTAGGAAAAATAAATGGTAAAGCATTTGAGGGTGGCTCATGCACAAAAAAGACAAATCCAAACGGTTATGATCTTGAGATAGGATCAAATAGTTTTATAGACGGATTTGAAGATGCACTTATAGGTAAAGAGATTGGTAAGAAGCATGATATTAAAGTTACATTTCCGGAGTCATATCCACAGAATGAGGATTTACAGGGAAAGCCGGCTGTATTTACAGTAACAATCAACTTCAAGGAAGATTACCCTGAACTTTCAGATAAATTTGTCACAAGTAATTTTAAGGGATTTAGTGAAGACTATAAGGATACAGCAGAAGACTATACAAAGTATATCCGTTCAGGTGTTATTGAAAATCAGGCATGGAGTAAGATAAAAGAGACGTCAAAAGTTAAGGATAAATATCCGACTAAAAGAGTTGACAGTACAAAGAAAAAGCTTAAGACATCTATAACTTCATATCTGAAGCAGGTTGGATACAGCCTTGAGGATTATCTTAAAGCCCAGAATACTACAGAAGACGATTTCAATGAGCAGCTTGAGACAAAGGCAAAGGAAGATGTAGCACAGCAGCTTATATATGGAGCTATTGCAGAAAAAGAAAATATTACTGTAAGTGATGAAGATTATAAGAAAGAACTTAAATCATACATGAAGCAGTACAGCTGTAAAGATGAGAAAGCTTTGAAAAAGTTGTTTAGTGAGCAGTACGGCGCAGATGTTGAAGATACAATTAAAGAAGATATTCTTTTTAAGAATGTCAGGGATTATATTGTAAAGAACGTTAAAGAGTCATAGAATGGAGGTAATGTATGAGTAAACCTATAGTTGCCATAGTTGGACGTCCGAATGTAGGAAAATCAACGATTTTCAACATGATGGCGGGTGAGCGCATATCTATAGTTAAAGATACACCGGGTGTTACGAGAGATCGTATCTATGCCGATGTAACATGGCTTAACTATACTTTTACGATTATGGATACAGGTGGAATTGAACCTGAAACCAATAATCATATGCTTAGAAATATGCGCGAACAGGCTGAGATGGCTATTGAGATGGCAGATGTTGTAATGTTTGTCGTGGATGTACAGCAGGGACAACTTGATGCAGATTTTAAGGTCGCTGATATGCTTCGTAAGGCACATAAAAAGGTTGTACTTGTAGTTAACAAGGTAGACAATTTTGACAAGTATATGCCTGATGTATATGAGTTTTACAATCTTGGAATAGGCGATCCGTATCCAATATCATCTATTGGAAAACTTGGAATAGGTGATATGCTGGATGAAGTTACAGCACTTTTCCCTGAAAATGCGGATGATGCAGAAGATGAAAGACCGCGCGTAGCTATAATTGGAAAACCAAATGTAGGAAAGTCATCTATAATAAATAAACTTCTTGGCGAAAACAGGGTAATTGTATCGGATGTTGCCGGCACAACAAGAGATGCTGTAGATACATCTATTACCTGGAATGACAAAGAATATGTATTTATTGATACAGCGGGACTTAGAAGAAAGAATAAAATAAAAGAAGAAATAGAAAGATACAGTATACTTCGTACAGTTTCGGCTGTAGAAAGAGCTGACGTTGTCATACTTGTAATCGATGCTACTGAAGGAATAACAGAACAGGATGCTAAGATTGCAGGTATTGCACATGATCGTGGACGTGGAATGATAATTGCAGTAAATAAGTGGGATGCTATAGAGAAAGACAACAGCACAGTTAAGAAATTTACTGAAAGAATCAGAACTACATTGTCGTTTATGCCATATGCGGAGATAGTATTTATATCTGCGCAGACAGGACAAAGGCTTCCAAAACTTTTTGATGTATTGGAAACAGTTATACAGAATCATTCACTTCGTATTGCGACAGGTGTACTTAATGAAATCCTTACAGAGGCAGTTGCAATGCAGCAGCCACCATCAGATAAGGGTCGCCGTCTTAAAATATTCTATATGACACAGGTAAGTGTTAAGCCGCCTACATTTGTAATATTTGTCAATGATAAGCAGCTTATGCATTTTTCATACACAAGATATATTGAAAATAAGATAAGAGAAGCTTTCGGCTTTGGCGGAACATCACTTAAGTTTATTATCAGAGAACGAAAAGAAAAATAAAATATATGTGTGAAGGGATGAAATAGGAGATGTTAGAAAACTTGTTGTGCATGATTGTGGGGTACTTCTGCGGATGCATTTCATGTGGTTATTTTGTGGGTAAATTTTATCATATCGATATAAGAACAAAAGGAAGTGGAAATGCGGGAACGACCAATGTACTGCGAACTCTTGGAAAACTTCCGGCACTTGTGACATTTGTCGGAGATCTTGCAAAAGCGGTTATACCTATAGTCCTTATAAGGACATGCATAGGCAATCCTGACAATTGGTATCTGCTTTGCCTTTATTGCGGACTGGGCGTAGTACTTGGTCATAATTATCCATTTTATCTTAAATTTAAAGGTGGAAAGGGTATTGCAGTTACAGCGGCGGTTGTAATGTCGGCAGCGCATCCTCTTATGATCCCTATTGGAATTGTTATATTTGCGGCTGTTGTTGCTGCAACAAGATATGTATCACTTGGTTCACTTTGTGTTGCATGGTATATTCCTGTCAATACTTTAGTGCTTTACAGAAATAACAGTAATTTTGTACATATGATGGTGATAAGCCTTCTTTTTACAGCTTTTGCATATTTTCAGCATCGTCAGAATATTGCCCGACTTCTTAATGGTACTGAAAATAAGATAGGAGCGAAGAAAGAGAATCAGCAGGGAGGAAAGAAAGATGAGTAAAGTTAGTTTTTTAGGAGCGGGAAGCTGGGGAACAGCACTTGCTATTATGCTTGCAAAGAATGGTCATGAAGTAACAATGTGGTCAGCTGTAAAAGCAGAGGTAGATATGTTGTCTACATATCGTGAGCACAAAGACAGACTGCCGGGTGCGAAATTGCCTGATTCCATAGTTATAACAAGTGATCTTGAAAAGGCATGTAAGGGATTTGATCTTATTGTATTCTCTGTTGCATCTCCATATGTGCGTTCTACAGCACATAATGCAGCACAGTTTATACCTGATGGTCAGAAGATTGTAAATGTTGGAAAAGGAATAGAAGAAGATTCTCTTAAGACGCTTCGTACTATTCTTTGTGAAGAACTTCCGGGTAGAGATATATGTGTCCTTTCAGGACCAAGCCATGCAGAAGAAGGTTCGGTTGGCATCCCAACTACAGTTGTAGTAGGTGCTACAAGTAAAGAAACAGCATTATTTATACAGGAAGTGTTTATGAACGAAAGATTTCGTGTATATACAAGCTCAGACATAATAGGTATTGAGCTTGGAGGTGCGATTAAAAATGTAATTGCTCTTGCAGCAGGTGTTTGTGACGGACTTGGTCTCGGAGACAATACAAAGGCTGCTCTTATTACAAGAGGTATCACAGAGATTGCAAGACTTGGAACAGCAATGGGCGGCAGAATGGAAACTTTCTGTGGTTTATCAGGAATCGGAGATCTTATCGTTACATGTACAAGTAATCATAGTCGTAATCACAATGCAGGCGTACTTATCGGTCAGGGCAAGACAATGGATGAAGCTATGAAGGAAGTAAATCAGGTTGTTGAGGGTGTATTTTCGGCTAAGGCAGCATATGGACTTGCTAAGAAATATAATGTATCAATGCCTATAGTAGAACAGATAAACGAGGTTCTTTTTGACAATGTATCTGCAACAGATGCTATTACAGCTCTTTTCACAAGAGAAAAATGTCATGAATACCCTGATGTAGGCTGGGAAGAATAGTAACAAATAAGTAATACAGTTCTTAAGTAAATAGCTATCTGCATATAATAGTCTAAATTGTAATGTTTTATATTGACGTCACACTGTAGGTGTGGACAGTAAGAATTATATGGAGGTAGCTATTATGCTGGAAAAAGAAAATTGTCAGGAAGAGGAGCTTAGAAGCCGTTCAGAAAAGGTCTTGGAGGCAAAGAGAGCATTTTCTGATGATAGATATGATATTGAAGATGACTCATCAAGGCATTCATTCTGGCTGCTCAGATTTATGACGGCAGGAATGCTTTTTTTTATATTGCTTGTTGCAATTTATAATGGATTTTCATATTATGGATTTAACAGGGAGTATATAGAAAACTGTCTGTCAGATGAAAGGTATTATGATATGTTTTTGAAGTGGGTAGGTAAAACGGTTACAGAAATAATGACAGTTATAAACAACAGTCCTGCTTTTCATCATATGATCATAAAATGAATATATTTTACTATAGAAATGGAGATTTAAATGAGAAAACTTGCTTTAAGCGATGAAATTCTTTTATCAGTTGACAAGCCTGCCAGATATATTGGCGGCGAGATAAATATGGTAAAAAAAGATCCATCAAAGGTGGATATACGTTTTTGTATGTGTTTCCCTGATGTATATGAGATTGGAATGTCACATCTTGGAATACAGATCCTTTACGATATGTTTAATCTTCGTGATGATGTATACTGCGAGCGTGTCTATTCACCATGGGTAGACCTCGATAAGATAATGCGTGAAAAGAATATACCATTGTTTGCTCTTGAAACACAGGACCCGGTAAAGGATTTTGATTTTCTTGGAATAACTATCCAATATGAAATGTGTTATACCAATATATTGCAGGTATTGGATCTGTCGGGAATACCGCTTATATCAACAGACAGAACGATGGATGATCCTTTTGTGATCGGCGGTGGTCCATGTTCTTACAATCCTGAACCTATTGCTGACTTCTTTGATATGTTTTACATTGGCGAGGGCGAAACAGTTTATTCCGATCTTATGGATGCATATAAAGAGTGGAAGAAAACCGGTACAGACAGAGTAGAATTTCTTAAGATTGCTGCACAGATACCGGGTATATATGTACCTCAGTTCTATGAGGCATCATACAATGATGATGGAACATTGAAAGACTTTAAACCGCTTGTACCGGAAGCACCTGAAAGTGTTATAAAGCAGGTTGAACTTGATATGTCAGAGACATATTATCCGGAAAAGCCGCTTGTGCCATATATAAAGGTTACACAGGACAGAGTTGTGCTTGAGATACAGCGAGGCTGTATAAGAGGGTGCAGATTCTGTCAGGCAGGTATGCTTTACAGACCTATAAGACCACGTAACCTTGAGTTTCTTAAAAAGCGTGCTGCTGCCATGCTTAAGGCGACGGGCCATGACGAGATATCCCTTAGTTCCCTTAGTTCAAGTGATTATAAACAGCTTCCCGAACTTGTTTACTGGCTTATAGATGAATATAGGGATAAAGGTGTAAACATATCACTTCCTTCACTTCGTATCGATGCATTTGCACTTGATGTAATGTCCAAAGTTCAGGACATACGAAAAAGTTCTCTTACATTTGCTCCTGAAGCAGGAACGCAGCGTATGCGTAATGTAATAAACAAAGGGCTTACAGAAGAAAATATTCTTACCGGTGCAATGGATGCTTTTCGCGGTGGATGGAACAGGGTTAAACTTTATTTCATGCTTGGTCTGCCGGGAGAGACAGAAGATGATATAGAAGGAATCGCCATACTTTCGGACAAGATTGCAAGAGAATATTATACAATACCTAAGGATCAGAGAAATGGAAAGGTAAATATCGTCACAAGCACATCTATTTTTGTGCCAAAGCCATTTACTCCATTCCAGTGGGCTCCGATGAATACAAAGGAACAGGCAAGGGAAAAGAGAAATTTCCTGCTTGATAAGATAAAAAGCCAGCTCAATTCAAAGAGTATCAAATATAACTGTCACGATGCTGATGTATCAGAGCTTGAAGGTGTATTTGCACGAGGCGACAGAAAACTCTGCAATGTAATTTTACAGGCATATAAGAGCGGCTGTATATATGATGCATGGACAGAGTATTTTGATTATGAAAAGTGGCTTACAGCGTTTGCAGACAATGATGTAAGCATGGAATTTTATATTGGCAGAGAACGTCCTGAAGATGAAAAGTTCCCTTGGGATTTCATTGATATAGGTGTTACAAAGAAGTTCATGTTGAACGAATATCACAATGCCAAAGCTGCAGTAGTTACACCGAACTGTCGTGCTAAATGTGCGGGATGCGGAGCGATGAAGTTTAAATGTGGTGTTTGTGTAGAAGAAAGGGAGGCTTAAATGAAGGCACGAATTAAATTTTCCAAAACAGGGTCTATGCGTTTTATTGGACACCTTGACGTTATGAGATATTTTCAGAAAGCGTTCAGACGTGCTGATATTCATATGAGCTACAGTCAGGGGTA
>CAZFFA010000155.1:0-6804 GCA_964517955.1 uncultured Jutongia sp.
TTTTTAATGTGGTTTGAGCACTTACATTATACACCATTTATGGTTGATAAAGAGTGCTTTTCTTCTATATTCTGACAGTTTTTTCAAAGAATTTCTCTATATTTATTCCGATAGAAAGAGCGTTTGTCTTCGTCGGTACTTGTTCTGCGTTCTTTGCAGAACTATGTACCGCTACGTAAGACAACCGAGCGGAAGCGTCTCTTTTTATGGAATAAATATAGAAAATTCGTTTTAGACAATGTCGTGGTTGTATTTTTACTGTGGCATTTTATTTTTGTGGTTCTGTGAACAACCATTCATCTAACTTTGGAGGAATATATGAAAACAATTGGAATAATTGCAGAATACAATCCATTTCACAATGGACACAAATATCAGATAGATACAATAAAAGAATCTACAGGAGCAGACAACATAATAGTAGTAATGAGCGGTGATTATGTCCAGCGTGGAACCCCTGCCTGGACAGATAAATATCTTCGCACACAGATGGCACTAAGCTGTGGAGCTGATATAATATTTGAACTTCCTGTAAGCCTCGCAACTTCAAGTGCTGAAGGTTTTGCCATGGGTGCCGTAAGTCTTCTTGACGGACTTGGAGTAGTTGACGGACTTTGTTTTGGAAGCGAATGTGGAGATATAAAGCTTTTACAAAATGTAGCCAATTATCTTGTAAACCCTCCTGATGCTTTTAACACAGGAATCGAAAGACTTGTAAAGGCCGGAAATTCTTACCCGTCATCAAGACAAAAGCTTCTTGAAAAACAATTTAAGAACCTGTTTACGGATTATCCGGACTTTTTTTCTTCACCCAACAATATTCTTGGAATTGAATATTTAAAAGCATTAAAACAGCTAAACAGCCCTATAGAACCAATCACAATAAAACGTTTAGGCAACAATTATCATGATGCAGAGCTATCCGAAACATCATTATCTTCCGCATCAGCTATAAGAAACCAGATTTTATCATCAGACAGCCTTAATGTCTGTCATGATGATCTGCCTGAACAGGTTATATCGCTTTTAAGTGAAAATTCTGACAGATATCCCATTGTTGAAGATGATTTTTCCCACCTTCTCTATGGAAAACTTATGTCTGAAATATACTCAAAAGCTGATATAACTCACTATCAGGATGTTTCAGAAGCCATATCAAACAGAATTTATGACAACATAAATATTTACAGAACTTTTTCTCAATTTGCGGCCTTTGTAAAAACACGCCAATACACCTACAGCCGTATAAGCCGAAGCTTTCTTCATATCATGCTCAATATAGAACGCGATATAACTAACAATCAAAAATCCCTATATGCCCGTATATTGGGATTTAATAAGAATAAAAGTTCTCTGCTGAAAGCATCTGGGAAAAAACTTCCTATAATAACAAAAGTAGCTGATGGTGAAAATATTATAAACAATTTTTATGCAGAAGACATAAATAAATGTTCTCAGGCAATAAATCAATACAATCAGACTTTATATGCATCAAATATATACAGATATGTACAAATGAGTAAATTCAATGCCGAACTAAAGGATGAATATAGAACAGGGGTTATCATAATCTGATATTTAAAGTAATAGCCACACTTAGATATTCATTCACATCAAAAATGCGCCATGCAAAAGCATGACGCATTTTTTCATTACAGTACCAGATAATATCTGATACTGCAATATATTATAAATCACGACCTGTCTATGTATGACAAGTGATTATTTATAAAGTTCTACTAACTTCTGTAAGTGCTCATAACGAGCCTTAGCAGCTTCCTCAGATTTCTTGAAGAGCTTCTCAGCACGCTCTGGGAATGGCTTAACAAGACGAGTATAACGAGCTTCGTTGTTAAGGAATGCCTGGTAATCATTGAAATCTACACCCTTTTCAGATGTGAATGTAAATGGATTCTTACCTTCAGCCTTGTTAGCAGGGTTGAATGAGAAGAGGTTCCAGTAACCAGCCTTAACAGCTTTCTTCATCTCTTCCTGACAATGGTTCATACCACCCTTAGCGATACCGTGAAGTTCGCAAGGAGCGTAACCAATGATAAGTGATGGTCCTGGATAAGCTTCTGCTTCTGCAATAGCCTTAACAGCCTGTGCTGGGTTAGCACCAAGAGCGATCTGTGCTACATATACGTAACCATAGCTCATAGCGATTTCAGAAAGGCTCTTCTTTCCGATTTCCTTACCGGCTGCAGCGAACTGACAAACTTCACCGATGTTAGAAGCCTTAGATGCCTGTCCACCTGTATTAGAATACATTTCTGTATCGAATACCATAACGTTTACATTCTCGCCTGAAGCAAGTACATGATCAAGACCGCCGAAACCGATATCGTAAGCCCAACCGTCACCACCGAAGATCCATACAGATTTCTTTGAGAGGTAGTCCTTCTTATCGATAGCTGCCTGAGCATCAGGACAACCTGCAGCTGCTGCTTTCTCAAGTTCTGCAACTAATGCAGCTGTTGGAGCAACGTTTGCCTTTGTATCTTCTTTTGTTTCCATGAACTTATCAAATGCAGCCTTTAACTCTGCACTAGCCTTATCAGACTCTGCACAAGCCTTAGCTGAAGCGATAGCTTCTTCACGGATATACTTCTGACCTACATACATACCTAAACCATGTTCAGCATTATCTTCAAACAATGAGTTAGACCAAGCTGGTCCCTTCTTTGTATCCTTATTTACTGTATATGGTGATGTAGCTGCTGGGTTACCCCAGATAGAAGAACATCCTGTTGCATTTGAGATGTACATCTGCTCACCGAAAAGCTGTGTGATCAATCTTGCATATGATGTTTCTGCACAACCTGCACATGATCCTGAGAACTCAAGAAGTGGCTGGTTGAACTGGCTTCCCTTAGGAGTTGTATCAGCGAATCCGCTGTCTTTCTTTCCTACGTTAGCAACTAAGTAATCAAATACTGGCTGCTCATCTGCCTGTGATTCCTGTGGAACCATCTTGATAGCACCTTCAGATGCCTTTGGACATACTGTGATACATTCACCACATCCCATACAGTCTAATGGAGAAACGCTCATTGTGAACTTATATTCACCAGCCTTAGGCTTTGTATCAGATGTCTTAATGTTAGCTGGAGCTGCTTTAACTTCGTCATCTGTAAGTAAGAATGGACGAATTGTTGCATGTGAACATACAAATGCACAGTTGTTACACTGAATACATGTCTCTGGATCCCAAACTGGAACCATAACGGCTGTACCACGTTTTTCATATGCTGAAGCACCTGTCTCAAACTGACCATCAGGGTTACCCATGAATGCAGATACAGGAAGGCTGTCACCATCCATCTTAGAGATTGGCTCTAAGAGATCTTTAACAAGCTTAACAACCTCAGGACGACCTGTGATTTCCTTAGCTGGAGCATCAGGAGTTGGGTTCTTCCATGAATCAGGAATTTCTACTTTGTGTACAGCATCTAAACCGGCATCTATTGCCTTGTAGTTCATCTCTACAACAGCATCACCCTTCTTGCTGTATGACTTCTTAGCTGCTGCTTTCATAAATTCAACAGCATCATCGATAGGCATTACATCTGCTAATTTGAAGAATGCAGACTGAAGAATTGTATTAGTACGTTTACCCATACCAATTTCAATAGCCTTATCAATAGCGTTGATTGTGTAAAGCTGAATGTTGTTGTCAGCGATATACTTCTTAGCTTCTGCATTTAACTTAGAGTCTAATTCTTCATCAGACCACTGGCAGTTGATCATGAATACTCCGCCCGGCTTAACATCCTGAACCATCTTCATACCCTGGATAACGTATGCAGGATTATGACAGGCTACGAAATCAGCCTGGTTGATGTAGTATGGGCTTCTGATAGGATTGTCACCAAAACGAAGGTGAGAAATTGTAACACCACCAGTTTTCTTTGAATCATACTGGAAGTATGCCTGAATATACTTGTCTGTATGGTCACCAATGATCTTTGTAGAGTTCTTGTTGGCACCAACAGTACCATCACCACCGAGGCCCCAGAACTTACATTCTTTTGTTCCTGGTGCAGATGTTATAGGAGCTGGCTTAACTTCTGGTAAGCTTAATTCAGTAACATCATCGACGATACCGATTGTAAAGCGAGCCTTAGGAGCATTCTTCTCTAATTCTTTGTAAATTGCGAATACTGATGAAGGTGGTGTATCCTTTGAACCAAGACCATAACGTCCACCTGTAAGAACGATATCGTTCAAACCAGCTTCACGAAGTGTAGCAGCTACATCGAGGTAAAGAGGCTCACCTAATGCACCTGGCTCTTTTGTACGGTCAAGAACAGCAATCTTCTTAGCTGTCTTAGGAATAACTTTAAGAATAGCTTCTGGAGACCATGGACGGTATAAACGAACTTTGATAAGACCAACCTTTTCTCCCTTAGCTGTTAAGTAATCAATAACTTCTTCTGCAACGTCACAGATAGAACCCATAGCAACGATAACACGATCAGCGTCTTCTGCACCGTAGTAGTTGAAGAGATCGTAGTTAGTACCTAACTTCTCATTAACTTTCTTCATGTACTTCTCAACTACTGCTGGAAGTGCATTGTAAGCTGTGTTACATGCTTCACGATGCTGGAAGAATACATCACCGTTCTCATGTGAACCACGAGCTGCTGGATGCTCTGGATTAAGAGCATGCTCACGGAATGCTTTAACAGCGTCCATTGGGCACATTTCCTTAAGATCTTCATAATCCCATTTTTCAATCTTCTGGATTTCATGAGATGTACGGAAACCATCGAAGAAGTTGATGAATGGAACTTTACCCTCTAATGCTGCAAGATGAGCAACCGGGCTTAAATCCATAACTTCCTGTGGGTTTGTTTCAGCTAACATAGCGAAACCAGTCTGACGACAGGCGTAAACATCACTGTGATCACCGAAAATATTAAGAGACTGTGTTGATACAGTACGTGCTGATACATCAAATACACAAGGTAACTGCTCACCAGCTATTTTATACATATTAGGGATCATAAGAAGAAGACCCTGAGATGCTGTAAATGTAGTTGTAAGTGCACCTGCTGCGAGAGAACCATGAACTGTACCTGCTGCACCTGCTTCTGATTCCATCTCTACGACTTTAACTGTGTTTCCAAAAATATTCTTCTGACCTGCTGCTGCCCACTGATCAACTGAGTCAGCCATTGGGCTTGAAGGTGTGATAGGATAGATACCTGCAACTTCTGTGTAAGCATACGCTACATGAGCTGCGGCTGTATTACCATCCATTGACTGTTTAGCTCTAGCCATTTTTGTAAATTCCTCCTTAATTTAAATTCTTTCACCATTTTATCACTTGAACACAAAAAAGTAAAGAATGCCCCACACTTTTTTGTCAACTTTACTCGAATTTTACACTTTGTTCATAAACAGTTATATAACACTTATTTTTGTTAAAAAGCTTTTTTCTTGACGAATATTGTATTTTACCTTATCATTGACAGCATGGGTTTATAAATCAACCTATTTATACTTATTATAATATTAGCTGATAGCAATGCAATAAATGTTATTGTTCACTTACAATCCTGACAGCGGACACGATACAGGTAAACAGTAACTTAAACACTACTATCTGCGGAACGGAGGAAAAAAGATGGGCGTTACTTATGTAAAAGAAGTTATGTCACCAGAAGAACTGCTTGCGAATTATCCATTGCCGGAAGCACACAAGAAATTAAAAGCTGAAAGAGATAAGGAGATTGCTAAAGTCTTTACTGGCGAATCAGATAAATTTTTAGTAATAATCGGTCCATGTTCGGCTGATAATGAAGATGCCGTATGTGATTATACAAACAGACTTGCTAAAGTTCAGGAAAAAGTTGCTGATAAAATACTTATAATTCCAAGAATCTACACCAATAAGCCAAGAACAACAGGTGAGGGTTACAAAGGAATCGTTCACCAGCCTGACCCTGAAAAAGCTCCTGACCTTCTTGAAGGACTTATCGCAATGCGTAAAATGCATCTTCGCTCAATTGCCGAGACTCATCTCTTTGCTGCTGACGAAATGCTCTATCCAGAAAACTGGCCATACATTTCAGATATATTGTCATATGTAGCTGTAGGTGCACGTTCTGTTGAAGACCAGCAGCACAGACTTACTGTAAGTGGATTTGATGTTCCATGTGGTATGAAGAACCCAACAAGCGGAACACTCAGTATCATGCTCAATTCATGTATTGCTGCACAGGGAAGTCATACATTTATGTACCGTGGATGGGAAGTTAAGACAGATGGCAATCCACTTGCACATACAATTCTTCGTGGTGCTGTCAATAAGCATGACCAGTACCTTCCTAATTATCATTATGAAGACCTTATTCTTCTCAATGAAATGTATAAAGAAAAGAACCTTAAGAATCCTGCATGTATAGTTGATGCCAACCATGCAAATTCAAGCAAGTGTTATTATGAGCAGCCCCGTATTGTATCTGAAGTATTGCACAGCCGTTCAGTATCAAAAGATATCGAAAAGCTTGTTAAAGGTGTAATGATCGAAAGCTACATTGAACCGGGCAGCCAGAAAATAAGTGATCATGTATACGGTAAATCTATCACAGATGCATGTCTTGGATGGGATGAATCAGAGAAGCTTATCTATGATATTGCAGAAAAGCTTTAATATTTTGACATTTAATCGTTTTAGTTACTGCATATATCTTTGATATTGCAGTAACTAATTTTTGAATACAACATTATTTTAGGAGTTGAAGTTTGAAACAAATAAGTAGAGGTCACCCAAGAAATAAAGGGCATAACAAATAA
>CAZFFA010000156.1:0-6771 GCA_964517955.1 uncultured Jutongia sp.
ATTGCCTGTTCCATGAAGTGGTGTATAAACAATCTTCATGTCCTTTGAAACTTCTCTGATCATATCAGGATGAATACTCTGGCTCTTTAACTGTTCAAGATACTTAGCATCAAAATCTGTTCCTATTATATTGAAGAGACCTTTTGCTCTTGCATCATCTTCTTCCATAGTCTTAACCTGTGAGAAATCATTGATCTTTGCAACTTCTGCAAGAATGTTCTTGTCATGTGGAGGTGTAATCTGTGCACCATCTTCCCAGTAAACCTTATAACCATTGTATTCTCTAGGGTTGTGGCTGGCTGTGATTACAATGCCTGCTGTACAGTGAAGTTCACGTACTGCAAATGAAAGTTCAGGTGTTGGACGAAGACTTTCAAACATAAATGTTTTGATACCATTAGCATTCAGGCAGAGTGCTGCCTCTCTTGCAAACTCCGGTGACATTCTTCTTGAATCAAATGCGATTGCAACACCTTTTTCCTGAGCCTTCTGTGAAATTATGTAATTGGCAAGACCCTGTGTAGCCTGTCTTACTGTATATATATTCATGCGGTTAGTTCCTTCACCAATAACTCCACGAAGTCCTCCTGTACCAAACTCAAGAGTTCTATAAAAACGGTCTTTAATTTCTTCTTCATCATTAAGAGCAATTAAATTTTCACGTGTTTCCTTGTCAAAATACTCATCTTTGCACCACTTATCATATTCTTTTCTATAATCCATTTTTTCTCCTTTCATTATACCCGGCTTCCTTTCGTATGTCAAAAGCACGTTATTTCAAGCAATTAACAACCTATACAACTTGTCTCATTAATTTATTCAGCTTAATTTTACTTTTATTTTAATTTATTGTCAACTTAAATTTTGACTAATTTGTAACAGTTCAGCTATATAATTTTACCAAATAAATATGAGTTTACTCATATTTTTTGAGTAAGGCTATATAGCTGAATAGCCTTTCATTTCTGAAATGAATAAACTTAAGCTGCGTAGCAGCGGCTGACAGCGTAGCTGGCAGGTTTATGAATGTAAGAAATAAAAGGCTGAACTGTTACACTTATTATATTTAAACAGTTCAGCTATATAATTTTACCAAATAAATATGAGCCTGCTTACCTAAATCATTCCCATTATATAATCACTTAAAACTTCTGCCGCCTGCTTATGGCTCTTTAAACCGGGATGCTGTCTTGAGCCAAACATTCCCTCTCTTGTATTTGGAAGATTTATGAAATGTACCTTCTTGTCACCTGTTTCCAAAGTGTATGCATTTACTGCTCTTGTAATCGAAGCTGTCATCTTATATCCAAGCATTCCATATCCCCATATTATATCTGCTTTCGGATTGTATTTACGTATTTTTTTCAAAAACATGATAACTTCATTTTCAAAATCTTCTATAGTGTAAGTAAATTCCGGCATCTCAAAAGCGTTACAATCATTTGTCCCAAGATTTACAACGACAACGTCAGGCTGCCATTTCTTAAAGTCATAATCATCCGTCGCTCCAAGTTTTTTGTTTCTGTCACCTGTAAGAAGTCCACATACTTTTTCATAATATTTCGGAATTGCATTGGCTGTATTGCCATCCCAGCTTGAAAGCACTCCCCAGCCGCTTTGTGATATTATACGGTAATCTGCCTTAAACTTTTCTGCCGTAAGTGCAGCATAGCTGTATACACCACTAAAGAACATTGAAACCCAGTCTTCTTCCTTTGTATCGCCAAATATTCCCTCTCCTGATGTAATACTGTCCCCGATAAATTCTATTTTAAGCTTTCTTTCATCAATGGAGCAAAATACACCATCTGTAATAAGACTATGAATACTAAGCATACACTTTTCGTCATCATGCATTGCCTGTGAATCTTTTATGAAACGTACATTTTTTATTTCTTCAGGATTCCTGCTTCTAAAAAGACAGATTTTATTACTGCCCTTTGGAGCCATCTGTCTTAAAACAGGTGCTCCATTTATAAGAACAGTAAACCATGGCTCCTGTTCTTCGTAGTCTGCCTCAATTTCAACCCAAAGCTCTCTTCCCTTTACATTTACCTCAAAACCGCTTCCTGTCCAGAATAAAGTATATGGTTCAAGGCAGTCTGTGCTTCTTCCATTTAATTTAATATTCTTTATCTCTGATATCTTATATTCCTTTATCATATTCTTTTATTTCCTTTCAAAATTATAGCAACGCAGGCTCGCTGTACCTTGCACTGCACATCTTAACACAATATTATTAATTTATAATTAACACACCCTTTTTGACACTTTAATCTTATAAATCAAAAATAGTTTAACAAGCGAATAACATTAATTATATACTCATTAAACTATTTTTTAAATACTTTTTTACTTTATTTAAATAGTTAATATACTGTAATTTTCATTTACAAAATCTACAACAAGCTTCGCAAAGCTATCTTTATTAGACCATTCTATGTTTAACATTCCATCTCTGCTTTCAATTTTGACATCTGCACCTTCTTTAAAAGCTTCTGAAGTGTTACGTAATCTTATCATATCAAGCTGTTTTTTTACTACATCTTTTTCCAGTGCACTTTTTATTTTCTCTTTTGTAAGATTAGTTCTGTTTATTTCTTTATGACCTGCTTCTCCTGCACGCTTTACTGCTTCGTAATCGTTTTTTCCTGCAAATAGATCAAGATACCATATCTGTGGCTTTCCCGGCATAAAAAGTTGTATTGCCCTTGCCATAAGCATCTTTTTGTCATTCTCACCAAGTGCACTGTAATATGTTGCATTAACCTGATAATATATGTTTTTCTGTCCATGAAGATTTTTTACCATTCCACCACGTGACACAATCAAATCTATAAGTGACTGTATATCATCCTCTGGAATTATTCCTTTTAAGTAAAGAATTGGTATTCCATCATGGCAGCCAAGCATATTTACGACAGAAATATCACTTTCAAGAATTTCATTTCCCCATTTTTCAAGATAATCACCACGTTTATTTTCAATAGCATCTATAATAAGTCCCGGCAGGAAAAAGTCGTATGCCGCATACCCTTTATCTGATAATGTTTTGTATATTTTCTCCCCATATGCTGCATGAATTTCAGGAAGTATAGTTAAACCATATGGTTTTGCTATATCACAAATCTTATCAAGAAGCTCCCACGTCTCCGGGTCATTTAAAAAATTTTTCTTTCCGGGTGCTTTGGGTGCATATGCAAATGCATCAAGACGGACTATTAAAGCTCCGTAGGAAGCAATTTTCTTTATTGTATCACGATAAAAATCCCATACCTTATCAGAATTTATATTTAAATCCATCTGTCCAAGATAATTTTTCCCCTGCACTTCCTGATAAAAAGTATTCCAATATGGAACTTTTTTACCATCTGGAAATTCAACCATTAAAATTGGAAGCCCCGGCTTTCTAAAAAACATTTTTTCGAGATATTTTTCATATGGCTTTATGTAACCTTCTTCTGTCATATCCCCACAGCCTTCCCAGAATTTATTCCAGTCAATGAAAAAATCTCTGTATTCTGACTGCTCCCCTTTTTGAACTAAATCTTTAAATTGTGGCGACTGTGCTGACGCATGGTTTAAAATAAAATCAAGTTTTAAATCTATACCAAGTTCTTTTAATTCATTCAGATCTTTTTCAGATACAAGTTCTTCATTTAAGCCATAATCTACCACAGAAAAACCTCTGTCAAGGTCTGAATGGTAAAGACTCGGCAGTATATAAAATGATGAGAATACATTTTTCATTTCATCACTTTTCAAAAGCTCCACAATATCACAAAGCTTTCCACCCATACTATCAGGGTAAGCATTAAACATCGGATTATTGTTCATATACTACTCCGTCCTTTCTCAAAATAAATTTAGCGTTTTTTCCCTGAACATCAAGTTTTTCCTGCTCAATACCTACAACAAGATTTATAAAATCACTTGCTGCATTTTCATCTCTGTTTCTCTTAATTCTACGTTCTCTTGTTTCCTCTGGTGAGCTTTCTATAAACACAGGAATATCCACGCTTTCAAGATATTCGCTTCCACCATGTGTCCATTCAATAAGCATTATGGAAATTCCAGAAAAATCTGTATCTATAAACTCAATTTCTCCATCTTCACGTCCCATTTTTTTGAGAGTAATCTTATCTTTTCCGGCCTTAAAATCAGATATAACTTTATTTATACACTCAAAGTCGATTTCCTTTGGTGTTCAAAGATAATCACGAAGCCCACTTTCACCGTCTTCTTCATATATACGCAGACGCTCCTCGTCATTTCTCTTTGGTATACGGTGTGGATAATTGTCACCACTTAGCATATAACAGCCTGTCTGGTCATTGAGCATATATTGCTGGATAGCTGTTGCAAATGTAGTTTTACCTGAGCCTGAACCACCATATATACTGATTACGATACGTTTATTATCACCCAATTTATCTAAATCAGCCTTTATTTTATCATATATACGCTCTGCCGGTTTTAACTCTGAAAATGAAAATTGGTATGCTTCATACTCCTTTTTGGCTGTAGGAAGTGGAATTCCGGCTTCCATGAGTGAGGAACCCATATACTGTTTTCCTGTATTATTCTCAAGATATATGACATCGGGTTTTAATCCACGCAGACGTATATATTCTGCTGCCGGATTTGCCTCTGAATAAAGCCTTACAACACTTACCAAAGCATTGTCCTTTTCATCTGAAACCGTTTCCCATGCAGCATACCTGTCACTGTAAGGATTTGAAAGTCTCCAATATGTACCTTCGTTTATAAGCCTTTCGTACTTCTTATACGTCTTAATCTGCTCACGTATTTCTGCCTTTTCTTCCTCACTTAATAATGCCGGATTAAGTTCATACCCAAATGTACCTGACATTGCTGTAATACCACGTGTATTAAGACTTGTAACCCTGCCTGTCTGATGATTTGGAACAGCAGATACATGGGAACCAACAGCAGATACCGGATAGAAGAAAGATGTTCCGTATTGAATACGAGTACGGTTTATAGCATCTGTATTGTCACTGCACCATATCTGTGGAGTATAATAAAGCATTCCTGCATCAAATCTTCCGCCACCTCCACTACATCCTTCCAATAATATATCTCGATATCTTGAAGTGAGCCTATCTAAGAAATCAAATACACCTAACACATAGTCATATGTGAGTTTTCCATCTCCAACATCTGCCATGCTTCTATTCATATCCCATTTTATATAATCAACCTTTCCACTATCAAGGACTTTACATATCTGTTCAAATATATTGTCCCTTACTTCCTTTATTGAGAAGTCAAGAAGAAGCTGATTTCTTGAACGTATTGGCTTAAACCCATCAATTTTTATTGCCCAGTCTGGATGATTTCTATATAAATCACTATCTTCATTCACCATTTCAGGCTCAATCCAGATACCAAATTTCATGCCCTGTTCATGAACACTGTCTATAAGGCTCGAAAGACTTCCACCAAGTTTTTCCTCATTTACATACCAATCACCAAGTGATGAATTGTCATCATTTCTTTTTCCAAACCAGCCATCGTCCATAACGACCATATCTATACCAAGCGATGCAGCTTCTTTTGCAAGTTCAACAATCGTATCCCCCGTAAAGTCAAAGTAGGCTGCTTCCCAGCTATTGATAAGTACAGGTCTTTGTATATGTGTATATTTACTTCTGCATACATGATTTTTTATACATTCATGGTAATTTTGTGATAATTTTGAAAAACCTTTATCTGAAAATGACATTATAACCTCTGGCAAAGTTAGTTCCTCGCCATTTCCAAGGCTGTAAGAAAAAAGTTCATCATTCAATCCCATAATCAGTCTTGTCTGATTGTATTGGTCTTTTTCAACCTCACATTTAAAATTTCCACTGTACATAAAAAGCATACCATAGCAGTTTCCATTATATTCCGTTGTCTCTGTTTCTGAAAGTATCACAGCCGGATTGTATTGGTGGCTTGATGTGCCCCTGCGGCTTCCAAAGGAAATAGTGCCATGTCCAAGCTTTCTTCTCTCCAAATTTCTCTCCATGGCATGTTTTCCATAAAAATTAATTACATCAAAATCACCACCCAGAAAATCAAGGCACGCTGTAAAGGCTTTTTCAATATTTATAGTTTCTTTACCTGTATTCTTTATAACCGCACTTCTTGTAATTATGTCCTCATTTTCTAAGACACCATATAATAAATTAACCTCTATGCCACTTTTTTCATCTGCAAGTGTGATTTCTAAAGTCTGCGCTTCGCCTTCTCCTGCCCATACTGCTGGAAGACCTTTAAGCGCATATTTTCCGTCATAGATTTTATACCCTTTATATTTAAGAGAAACATTTCCAAAACCCTTTTCTTTCCTGATATCAAGTGCAATATTCCTGTAATCACCTGTTCCGAGTGTCGGAAACTCCTGTGGAAGTGCATCAAGTGAATATGTCCTGTCATCTCCGGCTTCATAAGGATTACCTGAAAAGCCACTATCTGCATAAGTTAAAAGATATTCCATAGAACCCTTACTAGAAGCTCCATAGTAAAGATGAAGAAGATTGTCAAATTTATCTACCATCATCTGATATGTTGTATTTCTTGTATTTAATGTAAATATTTTTTTATTGGGATTGTAAATTACTGACATATTGCCCTCCATTTTCAATGTAGTACAGCCATGCACATATATTCAATATATACATATTTAATTATACACGCATGGCCATATGATATTTATATTGTCTGAATTAACCTTTTACCGCTCCATTTGCAACTCCGTTT
>CAZFFA010000157.1:0-6737 GCA_964517955.1 uncultured Jutongia sp.
TGAAATAAACAAAAGCTGCATAGCAGCGGCTGACAGCGTAGCTGGCAGGTTTATAAATGTAAGAAATGAGAGGCTGAACTGTTACTTTATTTCATATATAAGATTTTTTCATTTATATGTTACTCATTTTTGTATATTGAAATCTATAGCAACATATGTTACCATATTAATGAGCGACTGTGTTCAAGGTGTGGCTAATCTCCCTTTATGAAGGGAGGTGATGCAATGAGTACATACGAAGTTTTAACATTACTGTTTCTTGGTGGTACGTTCCTAATTGCATTGCTGAACTATTTAGACAATAGAAATCAGCACAAATAAAAATCACCCTATCCTTGTACTTTGGCTAGCTTGGATAGGGTAACAACCATTCAAGGGAGCTAAACCACACCTTGTGGGCAGTCGCTCTTTCTTTGTATATATATAATAATATTTTTTCGATAATATGTCAATAACGCAAATTTATTATTCCAACTTTCTTTGTAACAGTTCAGCCATTCATTTTTTTCAATTGCTTATCATCACAGATATTCAATCTCTACAAGTTTCAGTCCCTTTGCCGGAGCTGTTGCTCCCGCCTTACTGCGGTCTTTTGAAGCTATTACATCTGCAATTTCATCTGCACTTCGCATCCCACGACCAACTTCAAGAAGTGTGCCCGATATGATACGAACCATATTATATAAGAAACCATTTCCCTGTACTATTATACGGACAAGTCTTCCGGAACGAAGTTTTTCTTCTTTTACTTCTAAGCTATATATAGTTCTTACTGTTGTTTTGACCTGTGCACCTGCCGAACAGAAACCGGCAAAGTCATGCTCACCAATGAATGATCCGCATGCTCTGTTCATGGCGTCTATATCAAGATTTCCGTAACAGAAATGTGCCGTATTTCTATACTCTGGGAGTGGAAAATCCCTGTTTAATATGGTGTATTCATATGTTTTGCGGCAGTCACAGTGTCTTGGATGAAAGTCTGATGCAACTTCTTCTGACCTCTGAATAATTACATCTTCGGGAAGTCGTTGATTGAGTGCATACGAAAACTTTTCACCGGGTATTCTTGATTCTGTATCAAATACAGCTACATTGCCAAGTGCATGTACTCCAGCATCGGTTCTGCTTGCACCAATGACCTGAATGTCTTCTCCGGTCAGTTCTGATATTGATTTATTGAGCACTTCTTCAACTGTTATCTCCCGAGGCTGAAGCTGCCATCCATGATAATTGGTTCCATCATATGCTACTGTCAATTTGATTCTCTTCATATAATATTCTCCAAAATAGTTTATATTGGCATAAATCTTACAACACAGGCAATTGCGGCTATATATACAAGAATAACTGCATATGCTTTTATATCTCTGCTTTTGTATCTAAGTGGTTTCATCTTTGTTCTGCCATCGCCACCATTATAACATCTTGCATCCATAGCAAGGGCAAGATCGTTTGCTCTTCTTGCAGCAGATATGAACAATGGTATAAGTATTGGCAGCATATTTTTGATACGATGCAATAGATTACCTGATTCAAAGTCGGCTCCTCTTGCCATCTGTGCTTTCATTATCTTATCTGTTTCTTCTACAAGTATTGGTATGAATCTAAGTGCTATAGACATCATCATTGCTACTTCATGTACAGGCACATGTATTTTTGACAATGGATGAAGCAGTTTCTCTATCGCATCTGTAAGCTGATTTGGTGTAGTTGTGAGTGTCATAAGTGATGAACCTATTATAAGAAATATAAGTCGAAGTGCCATATATATTGACTTTTTTACACCTTCCAGTGTTATATAAAATATACCAAAACTTACAAGTTTAGTGTCTCCCGGTGTCCAGAAAAGGTTGAGTGCTGCAGTAAATACAAGCATAAATACTATCGGCTTCAAACCTTTTACTATGAATTTAAATGGCACTTTTGACAATAATACTACTGCCCCAAAAAATAATGCTGCAACAACATATCCACTAAATTTACTAAAGCAGAATAATGATATTATATATATAAATGTAGCGATAACTTTTACTCTTGGGTCTAATTTATGAATTATTGATTCTGTAGCATAATACTGACCTATAGTTATATCTCGTATCATTTATTTCTCCATTCTTCATATATTGCATCTGCTGTTTCTTTTGCTGTGATACATTCTTTTTCTATCTGTATCCCGGCTTTTCTAAGCTGATGTATGACACTTGCTGCCTGTGGAACTCCAAGTCCAATCTTTTCAAGTTCTTCCTCATATTCAAATATCTTACGGGGTTCTCCATCTAATATAAGTTCTCCATGATTCATAACAAGTACCCTGTCCGCATATTCAGCTATATCATCCATACTGTGTGATACTAATATTATAGTTATATCTTTTGTCTCATGGAGATTTTTAAGCAGTGACAAGATCTCATCTCGTCCTGCAGGATCGAGTCCCGCCATTGGCTCATCAAGAACTAATACCTGTGGCTGCATGGCAAGCACACCTGCTATCGCAACCCTTCTTTTCTGTCCTCCAGACAGTGCAAATGGTGATGTATCTATAAGTTCCTCGTCTATCCCTACAAGCTTAAGAGCATCATAAGATCTAAGCTCAACCTCCAGATTGTCCAGTCCCAGATTTTTGGGTCCAAACTGAACATCTGCGATAACTGATGTTTCAAAGAGCTGATGTTCAGGGTACTGAAATACAAGCCCGACATTACCACGAAGTTCTCTCATATTGAAATCTTTGTCATAAATGTTCTGCCCATTATAATATATTTCACCACTTGTCGCTTTTTCAAGGCCATTAAGAAGCTGGGTGAATGTTGATTTACCTGATCCTGTATGACCAACAAGACCTATAAATTCACCATCGCCAATCTTTACATTTATATTTTTGAGGGCATGTTTTTCCTGTCCACTTCCCATGCCATATATATAATTTACATCTTTTAATTCTATGGACATATCCTGCTCCTTATATATTTTATGATGATGTAGGCAAAAGAGATTTTTATCCTTTCATCATTTTATTTCAATTCAATCAAGTCATTAGATAATTCTTCTATTTTTCTTTATACAATCTGACAACCGCCTCTGTCAGCTCTTCTACACTTAATATATCTTTTGGTATATTGAGTCCTCTTTTATTGAGATCAAGTGCAATTTTGGTTACTTCCGGAATTGTCAGACGGCAGTCCTCGAGTTCTTCACTTCTGGAAAATATCTGCCTTGGAGTACCTTCCATCTTAACTTTTCCTTTTCTCATAACATATACATAATCAGCCCCTATAACCTCTTCCATATAATGGGTTATAAGTATAACTGTAATATTCTCTTTTTGGTTTAGTTCTGTAATCGTCTTTATTACTGCTTTTCTTCCAATCGGATCAAGCATGGCTGTAGGTTCATCAAGTATGATACACTTTGGTTTCATAGCCATTATACCGGCTATGGCAACCCTCTGTTTCTGTCCACCTGACAAATGGTTTGGTGACTCTTTACGATGCTCATACATCCCTACACTTTTTAAACTCTGTTCCACACGACGCCATATTTCTTCACTTGGTACACCCATATTTTCGGGTCCGAATCCTACATCTTCTTCTACTATATTGGATATGATCTGATTGTCCGGATTTTGAAATACCATGCCGGCTGTCTGACGTACTTTTATATCATTTTCATGAACTGATGTGTCCATTCCATCTACATAAATCGTGCCTTCTGTCGGTGTAAGAAGTGCATTTATATGCTTTGCAAATGTTGATTTACCGGAACCATTGGCTCCAAGTACAGCAACAAAATCTCCCTGCTTTACATGTATATCAACGCCATCAAGTGCACGTTTCATACCTATTACATTGCCTTCTTCATCTCTACGTGAATATTCATGCACAAGCTTCTGTGCTTCTATAAATGGTTGCATTGAGTTCTCCTTGTCTTATTAAGTAACACTTATGTAACACTATATTTCAAAAAGGACTATCACAAATACGTGATAGTCCCTTATTTATATATTTGTAATTATTATACAAGCTCAAGAAGTACTTCCATAGCTGCATCGCCCTTACGCTGACCAATCTTAACGATACGTGTATAACCACCGTTACCATTGCGCTCAGAATACTTTGGTCCGATCTCATCAAGAACCGTAGCTGCTACATCTACTGTCTTTGTTTCTTTTCTGTGTCCCTTTGCTCCTGCTGGAGTTTCTGTTACATTGAAAAGAACTTTCTGCATCTGTCTTCTTGCATGAAGTCTTGAAGGCTGATCTTTCTTGATCTCTTTTTCAACTTCATCATAAACAGTAACTTTCTTACCATCAACGACTTCTTTAACTCTCTTGCCGTCTTTATCTTTACGAGCAACCTTAGCAGTTACTGTAACTGTATCGTAATTGTTGCATTCTTTGATACCTAATGCAATGATACCTTCTGCAATCTTACGAATTTCTTTTGCTTTCGCTTCAGTTGTAACAATCTTGCCATTGTATAAAAGATCTGTTACCTGATTACGAAGCAAAGCTTTTCTCTGGCTGGAAGTTCTTCCAAGTTTTCTATAGCCTGCCATTTGCTTACCTCCTAATTATCGTCGCCTAAGTTCAAAGAAAGACCTAATTCCTTTAACTTAGCTAATACTTCTTCTAAAGACTTACGTCCAAGGTTTCTTACCTTCATCATATCTTCCGGTGTACGGTTGCAAAGTTCTTCAACTGTATTGATTCCGGCTCTCTTGAGACAGTTATATGAACGAACTGAAAGTTCAAGTTCATCAATATTCATCTCTAAAGCTTTGTCCTTACCGTCATCAGGCTTCTCAGCCATAACCTGTATGTTTGAAGTCTTTTCTGAAAGATTAATAAAGGATTTCAAATGTACGCTCTGAACCTTTGCAGCAAGACTTACAGCCTCACTTGGCTCAATAGTTCCATTTGTAAATACTTCTAATGTTAACTTATCGTAATCAGTAATCTGACCAACACGAGTATTCTCTATCTTGATGTTAACTCTCTCTACCGGTGTAAAGATAGAATCAATCGCTATAACATTAATAGGTAAGTCATCTCTCTTATTCTTGTCTGAGCTAACATAACCACGTCCATTAACGATTGTCATCTCGATATAAAGCTTACAATCAGGACCGCCACTTAATGTAGCGATAACCTGATCCGGATTCATAATCTCGATATCCTGATCTACCTGAATATCTGCAGCAGTAACAACTCCTTCGCCAGAAGCCTCAATATATGCAGTCTTAACTTCATCAAATTCGCTGTTATTCTTGATGGCAAGGCTCTTTATGTTCATAATAATTTCTGTAACGTCTTCTTTAACGCCAGGAATTGAAGCGAACTCATGAACCACACCATCAATTTTAATATGACTGACTGCTGTACCCGGTAATGATGAAAGCATAATTCTTCTGAGAGAATTACCCAAAGTCGTACCATATCCTCTCTCAAGAGGTTCTACAACAAAACGTCCATATCTTTTATCTTCTGAAATTTCAGCAATCTCAATATTTGGTTCTTTAAAATCAAGCACTCTAAGTACCTCCTTTTGGGTGTTATGCTCACATGCCTATGGGTTAGATTACTTAGAATATAACTCGACGATAAGCACTTCATTAACAGGAACATCGATCTGTTCTCTTGTTGGGATTTCTTTTACAACACCTGAAAGCTTCTCATGATCAGCATCAAGCCACTCAGGAATGATTCTTCCGTCTGTTACTTCAAGGATATCTTTATATCTCTGAGCACCCTTGAACTTTTCTTTGATTTCGATAACATCGCCAGGCTTTACTTCATATGAAGGGATGTTAACTGTCTTGCCATTAACAAGAACATGTTTATGATCAACGATCTGTCTAGCTTCTTTTCTTGTACGACCATAACCCATTCTGAACAATACGTTGTCAAGTCTGAGTTCAAGAAGAATCATAAGATTCTCACCTGTTGTACCGTATTTTAACTTCTGTGCTCTAGCAAAGTTGTTTCTGAAAGGCTTTTCTAATACACCATAGATGAACTTTGCTTTCTGCTTTTCTGTTAACTGAAGACCATACTCACTCTTTTTTCTTCTAGTATTGATAGTTCTCTTAGATTTCTTATCAAGACCCATATATGCAGGCTCGATTCCAAGAGCTCTACATCTCTTGAGTACCGGCGTCATATCTCTTGCCATGTCTATTCCTCCTATAATATCAATTCATTACGTTTTCTATAATTCGTTCTATATGTTCGTCAAAATTAAACACGACGACGCTTTGGTGGTCTACATCCGTTGTGTGGTACAGGAGTCACGTCTCTGATGCTTGTTACATCAATACCACATGCCTGTAATGCACGAATTGCTGCTTCACGACCAGAACCTGGTCCCTTAACCATAACATCAACTGAAGTTAAACCATGAGGTGTAGCAGCCTTTGCTGCTGTCTCTGCAGCCATCTGTGCTGCATATGGTGTAGACTTCTTTGATCCTCTGAATCCTAATCCACCTGCACTTGCCCAAGAAATTGCATTTCCTTCAGCATCTGTAAGCGTAACGATTGTATTATTAAAGGAAGACTGAATGTGTGCCTGTCCATGTCCGACGTTCTTCTTGACACGCTTCTTACCTGCCTTTTTTGCTACCTGTTTAGCCATTGTCAAACCCTCCTAGTTAGATTTGTACATTATTATTCTTTATTATTTCTTCTTATTAGCGACAGTACGCTTTGGACCCTTACGAGTTCTAGCGTTTGTCTTAGTC
>CAZFFA010000158.1:0-6726 GCA_964517955.1 uncultured Jutongia sp.
GCATCGATATGATCCATAATACCGATATTTCTGGTTCTCTCAAGTGGATATTCTCTTCCAGCCAAGGATCTTACCTCCTAATTTATTTATCTTAGACAAAAGACTTATCATCCGACAAGCCTTTCTAAAGTAACAGTCCAGCCTTTCATTGCGACTGAACTGTTACTTTTCCATCAAGTATGCAAGTAACAAACAGGTTTGTTATTACCAACGGTAATGAGCAAATGCCTTGTTTGCCTCTGCCATCTTGTGCATATCTTCTTTCTTCTTTACAGATGCGCCTGTATTGTTAGCTGCATCCATAATCTCATTAGCGAGTCTTTCTTTCATAGTCTTCTCGCCTCTCTTACGAGAGTAAAGAGTTAACCAACGAAGTGCTAAAGCCTGTCTTCTGTCAGGTCTAACTTCGATAGGTACCTGATATGTTGCTCCACCGATACGTCTAGCTTTAACTTCGAGCTGTGGCATGATGTTGTTCATAGCCTCCTCGAATACCTCAAGGGCTTCCTTACCAGACTTTTCAGCTATTTCGTCAAATGCACCATAAACGATTTTCTGAGCAACACCCTTCTTACCATCTAACATAATGTTGTTAACCAACTTAGTAACAACCTTGTTTTTGTAGACTGGATCTGCTAAAACGTCTCTTTTCTGTATATGTCCTTTACGTGGCACGTTACTTCCCTCCTTAACATTATTTAATAATACTAACAGCCGACACTGCATCAAACGTATTATTATCATTAATTCATCGGTACTCACGACATTCTGTGTCCGCACCAGGTTAAAATCAGTGAAATTAATCCGGCACTTCTCCAAATTAGTGAATCTTACTTCTTAGGTTTCTTTGCACCGTACTTAGAACGGCCCTGCTTTCTATTGGCAACTCCGGCTGTATCGAGTGTACCACGTACGATATGATATCTTGTACCTGGTAAATCCTTTACTCTACCACCACGGATAAGAACTACGCTATGCTCCTGTAAGTTATGACCCTCACCTGGGATGTAGCTAGTTACTTCGATACCGTTTGAAAGACGAACTCTGGCTGTTTTTCTAAGAGCTGAGTTAGGCTTCTTAGGTGTAGCAGTACGAACAGCAGTACAAACACCTCTCTTCTGTGGAGAGCTCTGAGCTACAACCTTCTTGTTAAGAGAATTGTAAGTATACTGAAGTGCAGGAGAATTAGACTTCTTAGCTGAAACCTTTCTTCCTTTTCTTACTAACTGGTTAAATGTTGGCATTAATTTCACCTCCTATATTTATAGTCAAACTTAACACGTATGCAAAAAATGCACACTTATATAGTATAAGCATGTAGTGTGCACTTGTCAAGTAGTATTATTATATTTTTTATATAAAAAGTAACAGTTCCACCCTAAAGCTGCGTAGCAGCGACTGACAGCTTGCTGACAGGTTTATGACTTGAAGAAATGATAGGCTGAACTGTTACTTATTATTTTTCATGCTCTGGCTTTTGCTTTTGTGTAACTTTATCTTTTCAATGGCATTGTCCGTTATTATATAATATTTGTTGATACCATCTGCATTAAAGAACTTTGTAATCTTTCCATCAATTGTACTGCTAAATCTCCTTACCCCATTTATCCTGTATATTGTACATTGGGATATTGAATTTAGCATTATCTCATTTCCATTCATCTGAACATCCGTATATTCATCTTTAAAATCTATATCAAGTACCTTTTTTCCTGACATGTTATAAACCTTCATATTGTAAGAGACTTCACTACCCTTGCTGTCAAATATCATTCCAACATATTTATCTGAGCAGAAAGCACTTTTTATGCTGCCTGTAAATTTTTTGTGAAACTGCTGTTCAGGCTTTTTTAAGTTGCTCCATACACTAAAACCGGAATCACCAAATATACATATATCGTCATTGTTCAGATATCTTACTTCTGACACCATCTCGTCATCATAATTTTTGGCTCCCACAAGGAAGTTTGTATTTTTTCCTACGTTTGAAAAGTTGTAAAACGCAACCCTGCTCTGGATATTGGCATCCGACACACATACATACGATGCTGCTACATTGGCTCCATCCGGTGAAATATCTATACACACAGGATAGCCCTCATCAACATTGGTTGGTATCTGTGCAAGAAGTCTGTCGGATGATACGTCATAAGGATTGTATATTTCTATATCATTGGCGGATGTTTCTTCAAGTAAAACTGCCGTAACACCATTCTGCGCTACACTTATCTGAACTATAGGATAATCTGTTGTAATACTCACTCCGGAATCCTCTCCATTGTACACAACAAACTCCTTTGCTCCTATATCAGCTACTGCTACGTACTTTCCCGATATGTCTATAGCCGGAGAAGTCATATCATAACTTCCATTCCAAAGAGTCTTGCCATCGCCATCAATTACAGATACACCATCACGACTGTATTTTAAAATATTGTCCTGATAAGATGCATATTTAGCAGAACCGCTTTCTTTAAAAGATATACTGTTTACCACTTCATAACTATTATATCTTCTATTTATAAATGCATTGACAAGGAGTGCAAATATTCCTGCTGCCACTATCACACATGCAATCGTGATCAATATAATTATCATTCTCTTCTGACGTCTCTCTTTCATCACAAAAACATCCTGAGAACGTCCTACAAAGCTATCCATAATAATCCTCCACGTACCTTCCGCAGGCAAATAGCTGCCATTCACACCCGTAATCTGAAAATAGCTGCATAAGCTGCGCTCTTTTTCCCATAAATCCAATTGCCGGTTCAGACTTATGAGTCTACAGTATCTTAGTATAACTTATTTATCTGATTAATGCATCATTTTATTAATTTTTATTGCTTCTTCTGTAATCAGGAAGCAATATACAGTCACCCTCATATATTTCATCTGAATTTTTTATATGGTTCACTTTCATGACTCTTTTTATATAATCAAATGTATGATATTGTCTCCATACAATCTGACTCAACGTATCTCCTTCTCTTACTATATAGCTTTCATTGATCTTATCTACCTGTTTTGCAAGCTCTCTGTCCTTCAGGATCGTATCATTTTCTTTTTTACTTACACTTTTATTTTCGTTTTCAATACCACTTTTCTTATCCGTACTTTCATTTTTATCTAAATTTTTGCTTTTACCTGAGTTTTTATCTTTCTTACTGTCATTTTCTGATATTCCCGGTGCTGTAGCCGTACCTGTACTTTTTGTTGGTTCAAGTGTAGCAAGCACAATCTTTTGCTCATCTATATAATCTTTCATGACATCAACCGACTGCTGCAGACTTTCAATACGGCTCATATTTTTCACTATAAAACCAGCCCCAAGTATAATAACAGCAACGGCAGCAATAGCGATGCCATATGATGTGTATTTATTCTTGTCCCTGTTCTTCTCCTCATTCCTGTTTATAACCCTGCGCATATTTACTGTAACATCATCTTCGTAGCTTTCCTCAAAACTTCCATTGTCCTGATCCTGAAGCATATAATCCTGCATCTGAGGATTTTTCTCATAATATATTACAAAGCCACTTTTAGCAGCAAGTTCTCCCTCTTTCCAGACAAACAGTTTTTCCTCACGCTCTGCTATATCGGCTACAAATAAAATCTTATTTTCTTCTGAAAAATACTTCTGCTGAATCTGCATGACAACAGCATCTATCCTGCTGTTCCACATACTTACTCCACAGCCCCAGCCAAGCATCTGTGCTCCCGGAAAATATTCATGCATATCCCTGTAAATATTGTTCCATTTATCCGCTGTAAGCTCTTTCGTCCCTTCTGTCAGATCACATTCAACAGATATTACGCCATATATAAATTCACAGCCGGCCGCTGCATCCCTGCCCTTTTTTCCAAGCAGTATAACAATAGCATTTTCCTGCCTTTCATTAAAAACCTTGCGTATGTAAGTCATAACATAATCTTCTATATAAATTCTTATGCCATCTCCCGGTTCTCCTACCTGACGTATGTTTTCCGGCATTTTACTATATACATATTCTTTCTTTGCCGACTCCTTCGCATATTCTCCTAAATCACCATATTTGTTTTCTTCCATTACTCTCCAACACCTTTCCGATAATTTCATCCTTGATGTTTGGATTGTATCACCCGGGACATGCCTTTTTTGTCGAATATATGATAACAAATATATTATAATTCGACTTTTTTATACTGTGTTTTATGTGTTCATTATTTTAATAATTCAGCTAAGTAATGCTCATCCTTCTTGTGCGCACCCTGATATTTGCGATAATCCTTGATTGAATTAACCAGCAACTGGATATTGCTGCCATAGTAATTCCGATAAAATGCAGTGTCGTTTTTGTATGGCTTTCGTCCACATCTTATATTTTCTTTTGCAAAAGTCTTTGCTTTTTTCTTAGATTTTACTTTTTCAAATTCCATAGTCATATTTTCTGAAATAATCAAAAGTATTTCAAGTTCTGGTTTAGTACAATATTTTTCTACAGAAATAATCTTATCTTTATATTCTTTTGGAATCACTAGTTTATCACTAAGCTTATCACCAATTCTAAGTATCACAACTTTTCCGGGATACATATTCAGCGCAGTTTGAACCTGTCCTGAACCTTTAATTTGCCTGGCATGGTACGAAACTAAACCAAGTAAGTCATCCATACTAAATGTAAAACAATCATTTTCTAAAAGGATTTTGATGACTTCAAGCTCATTTGGTCCCTCGCACATGATCAAATATTTCATCTCATCAACTTCCTTTTCATATTCATAAGTTCTTCATAATTAACTGCAGTTTGAAATACATTGTTGTAAAATTGTCTGCTCTTTAATAATTCTGTACGAATCTCATAATTATCATACATATTGTTTAGCGCTACTTTACCTTCTGACCTTGCGATCCATATATTATCTCTGCGATTGAATAAATCCAATACTTCACAATAATGAGTTGTAAAAATAAGTGTAGCATTGTTTTTATTTACGGCTTTATCTTTATAAAGACTAATCATATTTTCTACAAGCGTCTTATGAAAATGATTTTCAATCTCATCAACAATTAAATCAAAACCATTTTCCAAAGAAGCAACCATAAGTGTATATAGCAGAATTCCCTTTGTAGTTCCACTTGACAGTAAATATACCAGTTCTTTATCTGATACAATACGTATTTGCTCCTGATAGCGCAGCTTATAATTATGGTCATCCATTTTTTCAATTGTTTTTATATTTTCGTCAAATATTCGGATGATATTCATAAAGATATCCTCTGAAATTTTATAATTCTGCAAAGCTCTAAATAATAAACCATACGTATCAACACCTTCACCAAAGCTGTCAAAATAAATAGCTCTGGTACATTTCTTTTTTAGCACAAAAAATACTTTTGATGTATCTTCCGGCAGCTCTCCAAAATCAGTTAATTCTACGTAATCATCCTCTTCAAATATTGTTTTTAATTTTGTTTTAAAATATTTCTTTTTATAAATATGTTGTTTTATAAAAATAGCTTTGTTGTCTAAAGAACTATCCTCTTGTAAGGTAGTGGTATAGCGATATAAATATCCTTCATGATAGAAAATCATATCCAATTCTATATCTCTATAATCATAGTGTTTTCCCTCTAAACGAAAATCTCCAAGGATAGAGTAACAGCAATCAAGCAATTCAACAGCAGTAGTTTTTCCAGATGCATTCTTTCCAACAATTGCCAGCGTACTATATACATATAAACCGTCTGCAATTTTTTGAAGTTCATATTCCTTATCTTCTGCAGTTTTCTTTGATTTTGCCACAAGGTTTATTTCAAAATTATCTTTTGCATTTTTAAAATGATTTGCTTTCACATATAATAATTTCATTCGATTATACCTCCATGTTCATTATACCCTGTAAATCAATTTAAAACAACAAAAATGTTTAAAATCTAATTATCCGTTTCTAAATCAAAAAAAATAGATAAACACGACACACTCTTTCAAACAATTTATTATTCCAAAAAGCATATATGAATAAACTTCCATTTTTTGTCAACACTTTTGATAAAAGCTGCACTTTAAATGAACAAAGTGAGCTTGCAATTGTCTATTTCAATTAGCATATCAAAATAAAGACGGAGGTTTTATATAAATGAACACTATTACAGCATCCAAAAAAGAAACATTGTATTTCAATACACATCAGAAAAGCTCATTTGCTGATTTCATCAGATCATTCAGAAATTTGTATCAGTCATGCGAAAGAGACAATAAGATTCTTGTAATTCTTTGTATAGGTTCTGACAGGGCAACAGGTGACTGTCTCGGTCCACTTGTTGGGCATATACTCCATCAGTACAAAAGGAATTTTGTGGTGTATGGTTCTTTGTCTTCTCCTGTTCATGCACAAAACCTCAGCAATACAATAAAATCTATCTATGATACCTTTAAATCGCCCTATATCGTTGCTCTTGATGCATCTCTGGGTATAAAGCAGCATGTTGATTATGTCACTCTTGGTATAGGTAATCTCTATCCCGGAATCGGTGTAAACAAGGCTCTGCCAAAAGTCGGTGATGCCTATATAACAGGTATCGTCAATGTACTTGGCGGCAACAGCCATATGACACTACAGACTACACATCTTTGCAGTGTAATGTCTCTTGCGGAATTTATAGCCAGGGGAATATTAGAAGCAACCTAACACAAAAAAAGAACAGACCAACTACATGTCTGTTCTTCCTTCTAATGCTCTATATAA
>CAZFFA010000159.1:0-6657 GCA_964517955.1 uncultured Jutongia sp.
TCTTATATCATTTATGCGTTATACGTATAAAAAAGCAGACAGCGAAATTGATTCTATTCAATATACTATTGTAAATTTATCATATCTTGGTTTATAATAAAAAGATAATGTCGAAAGAACCATTTATTTTACAACGTTGACTTATCATACTTTAACTACAAGGAGGACAAAATAATGGCAGTCAAATATGTATTCGTTACCGGTGGTGTTGTTTCCGGTCTCGGCAAAGGTATCACAGCAGCATCTCTCGGAAGATTGCTTAAAATGCGTGGTTATAGCGTAACCATGCAGAAATTCGATCCATATATCAATATTGATCCAGGTACAATGAACCCTGTACAGCATGGTGAAGTTTTTGTAACAGATGATGGAGCTGAAACAGACCTTGATCTTGGACACTACGAGCGTTTCATCGACGAAAGTCTGACAAAACAGTCCAATGTTACAACAGGTAAAGTTTACTGGTCAGTTCTCAACAAAGAACGTCGTGGTGATTATGGCGGCGGCACAGTTCAGGTAATCCCTCATATCACCAATGAAATCAAGAGCCGTTTTTACCGTAATGATGGATGTAAAGATACACAGATTGCCATTATAGAGGTCGGAGGAACAGTCGGCGATATCGAAAGCCAGCCTTTCCTCGAATCTATACGTCAGTTCCAGCATGATATGGGACATGATAATGCTATTCTTATTCACGTTACACTTATTCCTTATCTGCACGCTTCCGGAGAGATGAAGACAAAGCCAACACAGGCAAGTGTCAAAGAGCTTCAGGGAATGGGCATACAGCCGGATATCATAGTCTGCCGTACAGAACATGAATTAGAACCCGGCATCAAAGATAAAATCGCATTATTCTGTAATGTACCAAACAAATGCGTTCTTCAGAACCTTGATGTTGAAACACTCTATGAAGCACCACTTGCAATGGAAAAAGAGCATCTTGCCGATGTTGTATGTGAAAGACTTCACCTTGACTGCCCGGAGCCTGACATAACTGAATGGCAGAATATGGTTGATACATTAAAGAATCTCAGTAATGATGTAACTGTTGCTCTTGTTGGAAAGTACACTACTCTCCACGATGCATATATAAGTGTCGTTGAATCACTTAAGCACGGTGGTCTTGCTCATAAATCCAATGTCAATATCAAGTGGATTCCATCAGAAGACCTCACCCCTGACAATGCATCTGAATTACTCGGTGATGTAAGCGGTATACTTGTGCCGGGAGGTTTTGGTGACAGAGGTATTGATGGCAAAATCACAGCAATCCAGTACGCCCGTGAAAATAATATTCCATTTCTTGGATTATGCCTTGGAATGCAGCTTGCAATAGTTGAATTTGCAAGACATGTTGTAGGCTTCAACGATGCTCACAGTATTGAACTTGATCCGCAGACAACACATCCTGTAATCCACCTTATGCCGGATCAGGATGGAATTGAAGATATCGGCGGAACTTTAAGACTTGGTTCATATCCATGTGTTCTTGATACATCATCAAAAGCATATGAATTATATGGAAGTGAGACTATCCACGAAAGACACAGACATCGTTACGAAGTAAATAACTATTATCGTGATGATCTTGAGAAAAACGGTATGCTCCTCTCAGGACTTTCACCTGACGGACGTATCGTAGAGATGTGCGAACTTCCAAACCATCCATGGTTTATCGCAACACAGGCACACCCTGAATTTAAGTCACGTCCAAACAGACCTCATCCATTATTCAAAGGCTTCATTGGCGCAGCATTAAAATATCAGGACGAACAGAATAAATAATTAACGGGATAGTGTGGAAATAATAATTTTCACACTATTTTGCAGAAATGGAGATTAGTGTGAAAAATCCATATACGAAAGATTTTTCACACACGAGATTTGTGTCTGCGCACACTTGACACAAACTCGTTATGCACAAAAAACGTGTGCAGAAATGAGAATAATATGAAACGTAAACAAAATGCAAAGAAAAAACGTAATCTGTTTTTATCCCTCGCGTTTGTACTTGGTCTGACATGTTTATTTTCACTATATTATAAAAGCACTTACCAGAATAAGACATATACGGAGACAACACCTGTAAAATCATATTCAAGCATAAACAATACATCCGGAGAAATGCATGGTATATGGATTGCCTTTCTTGATTATAACAGCAATGGATACAGCAAGACCGATTTTGTCAAATTTGTAAATAACACTTTTGATACATGCGTTGCAAACAATTACGATACCGTATTTGTACATGTACGAATGTTTGCAGATGCTATGTACAATTCAAAGTATTTTCCATGGTCAAAATATGCTTCCGGCAAACAGGGTAAAAATCCCGGATATGATCCACTTTCAATCATGGTCAAGGAAGCACATAAACGCAATCTTAAAATTCATGCGTGGATCAACCCATATCGTATAACGTCAGGAACTACAAGTTACAAAAATATATCAAAATCCTCATACGCCTATAAATGGTCACACTCATCAAGTACATCCAAAAAACGAAATGTATTGAAGTACAATGGTTCACTATATTTCAACCCGGCAAAACAGGATGTCATAAACCTTATATCCAATGGTGTAAAAGAGATAGTTCAGAACTACAATGTTGACGGAATACACTTTGATGACTATTTTTATCCGGGTCTTGGAAGTAAATATAAAAAACTATTTGACAGTAAGGAATATAAATCGTACAACAAGTCAATGAAAAAAGCCGGTAAATTACCACTTGGAATCGTTAAATGGCGTCGTGAAAATGTCAATAAGCTTATCCGCAATGTATACAGCACCGTTAAGAAAACCCGTAAGAACTGTATCTTCGGAATAAGTCCTGCCGGATATCTTAATAATCTTTACGATGAAAGCAGTTACTACTGCGATGTTAAGAAATGGATGGATTCAGATAAGTATATAGATTACATATGTCCTCAGATATACTGGTCATTTGAAAATAAAACCGCACCATACAAAAAGATATGTCAGGAGTGGATAAACATTCCACGAAACAGCGGCATTAAACTATACATAGGTCTTGCCGCCTATAAAGCCGGTATGACCAAAAAAGAAGCAAAAGCCAACGGTGACATGGGCTGGTACAAATCAAAGACAGTTCTCAAGCGTGAAGTTATATATGCAAGAAATACTAAAAAGGTTGATGGCTTTATCGTATTTGATTACGGTGATATAAACAGGAAAGCCGCCAGAACAGAGATAAATAACCTAAAAAAGATTTTTGAAAATTAAGTATCATTAATCCTGTAACTAAAAAACGAAAGATTGTACATCAAACACAATCTTTCGTTTTTTTACATATGTTACAAAATACAATATTAAATTGAAAATATTCGCAGAACTACAGAAATTGTCTGGCAATGAAGCAATCTGTGGCATAAGTTCTAACTTCTTTCCTGCTCAAGATTACCAAACTTTGTAAACTGTGACAGCCATGCAAGCTTAACTGAACCCGTAGGACCACTTCTCTGCTTTGCAATTATAACCTCTGCAACGCCTTTTTCCTCTGTAGTTTCTGGATTATAATATTCATCTCTGTACAGGAACATAACCATATCAGCATCCTGCTCGATAGCACCAGACTCACGAAGATCAGATAGAAGAGGTCTTTTATCCGGTCTTTGTTCAACTGCACGCGAGAGCTGTGACAATGCTATAACCGGAACATTAAGTTCTCTCGCCATAACTTTAAGTGCTCGCGATATGTCAGATATTTCCTGCTGCCTGTTTTCGTTACGCCTTTTTCCCGATCCGGACATAAGCTGAAGGTAATCAATTATCACAAGGTCAAGCCCTTTCTCAATCTTAAGCTTTCTGCATTTGGATCTGAGTTCACCGGCTGTAATACCTGATGTATCATCTATAACAAGATTGGAATTACCTATCTTTCTGACACTTCCTATGAGCTTGTCCCAGTCTTCGTCCTCAAGATTACCGGTACGTATTTTCTGTGAATCAACATGGGAATTCATCGAAAGCATTCGCTTAACAAGCTGCTCCTTACTCATTTCCAGACTGAACATAGCAATCGTACTTTTACTGTGAAGTGCGATATATTCTGCAAGATTAAGTACAAATGCTGTTTTACCCATGGCAGGTCTTGCTGCAATAAGTATAAGATCAGACTTCTGAAGTCCTGCTGTTTTATAATCAAGATCCCTGAAGCCCGTCTCAAGACCTGTTATATGTCCCTGCTGTTTTGCTGCCTTTTCGATGCTGTCAAGTGTCCTTAATACCACATCACGAATCGGCTCAAATTCACTACCACCCCTGTTCTGCAATACATCAAAAACACTTTTTTCCGTATCTTCAAGTATTTCATCAAGCGGCTGATTGTCCATATAACATGTATTGGCTATACGCTCTGTAACCTTTATAAGCCTGCGAAGCATTGCTTTTTCATGTACAATTCCTGCATAATACTTTACATTGGCAGATGTAGGCACACTTCCTATAAGATTTCCTATAAACTGCACGTCTGACAATTCAGGTGGAACTTCCTTCTCACGAAGCTTATTCTGCAATGTAACAGGGTCAATTCCTATACCGCTTTTATACATCTCTACAAGCGTATCAAATAAAATACCAAGCTGTCCCTGATAAAAATCATCCGATATAAGAAGCTCTGAACAAATTAAAACCGCTTCCGAATCCATTATCATAGAACCGATAACAGCTCTTTCCGCTTCAATATTATGTGGAATTTTGCGCATTATTGCAGCTTCTTCCATCTATGTTTCCTCCTAATTTAAGCCTCTTTCACAACGACCTTAAGTTCACCTGTTACCTTTGGATGAAGTTTAATCTTAAGCGTAAATGTTCCCGGACTCTTTATAGCTACATCGAGTTCCATCTTCTTCTTGTCAAGCTCATATCCAAGCTGTGACTTTGCAGCGGCTGCAATTTCCTTTGTTGATACAGAACCGAAGCTTCTTCCGCCTGAACCGGTCTTAATTGATACAGTAACAGACTTGTCTTTTAATTCCTCTGCAAATGCTTTAGCCGCATCAAGTTTTTCCTGTGCAAGCTTTTCTTCATGCTTTTTCTGAAGTTTTAATTCATTGAGATTTTTTGGTGTTGCCTCAACACCCATATTCTTTTTTAATATAAAGTTTCTTGCATATCCTTCATTTACCTTAACAATCTCTCCCTTTTTTCCAAGAGATTTAACATCTTCCAAAAGTATTACTTCCATTATATATCTCCTTCCTCGATCATCTTATCAATTTGTTCTCTGACCATCTGTTTTGCTTCCTCGATATCAACATCTGTAAGCTGTGCACCCGCCATATTTATATGACCGCCGCCGCCAAAATGCTCCATCATTACCTGAACATTGACTTCATCTATTGATCTCGCACTTATATATATCTTTCCACGATATTTTGTAAGTACAAACGATGCCTTAACATTGTTTATATCAAGGAGAGAATTGGCTATTTTAGAAGCAAATACAGTAGGTGATTCTATACCCTCCGTCTTACTCTCAGCAATAGCATAACCATCGCGGTAAAGCTCTGTATCCTGTATTGCTGCTGCCTTTATCTTATATTCATCTATATTCTCACGAAATGCTTTTCTAATTCTGACGGCATCTGCACCATTTCTTCTAAGATAAGCCATTGCTTCAAATGTTCTTACGCCTGTCTTATTGGAGAAATAATTGGTATCTATCATAATTCCAGCGTACATTGCCTCTGCCTCTGCCGACTTTAATTTAAGTCCGTTTCCAATATATTGTGATATCTCAGCGACCATTTCACATGCAGATGATGCATATGGCTCAATATAAAAGAGCATTGCCTTGTCAATGGCATCACCCGCCTGACGATGATGATCTATAACAACCACTGTCTGCGCCATATCTATAAGCTCAGGACACTCTGTATAACTTCCCCTGTTGACATCTACTATTACAAGAAGAGTGCTGTCATCAACAATATCCATAGCCTGTTCATTATTAACGATCATATCATCTTCATATTCTTTTGTATAGAATCTGTCCCTTATCGGCTTAACAGATGAGGTAGTCTCACTAAGTACAATATTCACCTTACGGTTAAGAGTTTTTGCAATGCGGTAAATTCCCACACACGCACCAAATGAATCTACATCACCAATGGAATGTCCCATTACAAGGACACGTTCTTTTCCCTCAATAAGTTCTTTAAGGGCATGAGCCTTAACTCTTGCTTTAACTCTTGTATTACGCTCAACCTGAACACTCTTACCACCATAAAACTGTTCCTGGTCTCCATTTTTCACAACAGCCTGATCTCCACCACGTCCAAGTGCAAGGTCTATGGCAGCTCTGGCATATTCGTATCTCTCGTCAAATCTAGCCTTGCCGACACCAATACCTATACTTACTGTAGCTGTCTGTTCATTACCTATATTGATTCCTCTTATCTCTTCAAGTATAGAAAATCTGCTTGAACATAGTTCTGCAAGATAATGCTGTTTGAACACGAAAAGGAATTTATCCTTTTCAATCTTCTTTGAAATAGCATCTATACTCTGCATGTACTTATTGATCTTACGGTCTATAAGTGCTGTCATAAGTGACTGGCGCACCTCATCAATACTATCAATAAGTTCATCATAATTGTCTATATACAAAAGACCAACTATAAG
>CAZFFA010000160.1:0-6631 GCA_964517955.1 uncultured Jutongia sp.
TGTCAGCCGCTGCTTCGCAGCTTATGTTTTATTCATTTCGTGAACGAAAGGCTACATTCCATCTAATGTAACAATTACGCCTTTCTCTTCATTCATAAAACCTGACACTTCGTGTCAGCCGCTGCTTCGCAGCTTATGTTTTATTCATTTCGTGAACGAAAGGCTACTCCCCAATCAACAACAAAAATTCTTCTCCAAGCAAGCTTGGACCGAATTTTGTTGTTGATTGGGGAATTGTTACATTAGATGATAAAGTTGTCAATAAGTCTTGTTTTTCCTATATATACAGCGATGGCTGTGAGAATAGGTGCATCTATTGTAGAAACAGGCTCAAGTGTCTTCCAGTCAACTACTTCAACATAATCAATCTTTGCAAGCGGCTCTGTATTTATCTTGTCAGTGATAACTTTCTTAATCTTAGCTGCGTCTTTCTCACCGGCTTCTACAAGAGCCTTACCGTCTTTAAGTGACTGGCTTAAGATAAGTGCTGCCTTTCTTTCTTCTGCACTAAGGTATGTGTTGCGTGAGCTCTTTGCAAGACCATCTTCTTCACGGATTATAGGACATCCAACTATCTCGATACCGAAGCTTAAATCACTTACCATATGACGGATTACTGCAAGCTGCTGTGCATCTTTCTGTCCAAAATATGCTCTGTCAGGTGTAACTATATTGAAGAGTTTTGCTACTACTGTACATACTCCACGGAAGTGAATAGGTCTTGTCTTTCCACAAAGACCGCCTGTAAGTGTATTCATATCAACAAATGATGAGAAATCATCCTCATACATTTCTGATGGTTCAGGATGGAACACTAAAGCTGCCCCTGCATTTTCACAAAGTGCAGCATCTCTTTCCATATCTCTTGGATAGCTTTCAAGATCTTCTGTAGGGCCAAACTGCATAGGATTGACAAATACGCTTACTACAACCTTGTCATTTTCTGCTACAGCTCTGTCTATAAGGCTTTTATGTCCCTCATGAAGGTATCCCATTGTTGGGACAAGACCTACTGAAAGTCCCTGTTTTTTCCACTCTTTTACCTGTTCTCTTACTTCTTTTATTGTTTCTACTATTTTCATTTTAATCTCCATTCCTGCGCAATCCACAACTTAACAATTTTTATACTAGTAAAGTTTATCAAGTACGTCGTCATCTATCTTAAATGTGTGCTCTTCTGCCGGATAAGTGCCCTCAGATACTTCCTTTATATAATCAGCAAAACCAGCCTTCATAACTTCGCCAACTTCTGCAAATCTCTTGACGAATTTTGGCACATAATCAGAGAACATACCAAGCATATCCTGATATACAAGAATCTGACCATCACAGCCTGCACCTGCTCCGATACCTATAGTTGGTATAGAAAGCTTCTTTGTGATAATCTCTGCAAGCTTTGCAGGTATACATTCAAGAACTACTGCAAATGCTCCGGCTTCCTGTACTGCAAGTGCATCATCAATAAGCTTCTGTGCTGCTTCTTCGCTCTTGCCCTGGACTCTGTTGCCACCAAATGCATTGATTGACTGTGGTGTAAGTCCAAGATGTGCCATAACAGGTATTCCTGCATCTGTGATAGCCTTGATCTGCTCACATACTGATGCTCCGCCTTCAAGCTTAACTGCATTCGCACGTCCCTCTTTCATAAGACGTCCTGCATTGACAAGTGCATCATATGTGCTTGTCTGATATGACATAAATGGCATATCTACTACAACCATAGTATTTTTACATCCTCTTGATACTGCAGCACCATGATGAATCATATCCTCTACAGTTACGGAAATAGTATCCTCATAACCAAGCATTGTATTGCCAAGTGAATCACCTACAAGTATTGCATTGATGCCTGCTTCGTCCATAAGCTTAGCTGTTGAATAATCATATGCTGTAAGCATTGTGATTTTCTCGCCATTTTCTTTCGCTGCCTGAAATGTTCTTACTGTGTTTTTCATAATAATAATTTCCTTTCCGGATACCTGCGTTTTTTATGTAATATCTCAGTCTTTTATACATAAACTGTTACATTTTTGGGTCAGGTTCCTAAGTCTAAAAACATATGAAGCTTATTTACATTCTCCCTTTGTGTGAGCATAATTTTCTCTTTATATGCATCATCGCAAAGCCTTTTATCTCCACAAATCATATATTTTCAGCCTTAATTCAATAAGTTCTCCAAATCGGTATAATCGGTGTCAGGATTTTTCTTCTTTGCTATCGAAACAATTGTTTTTCCAACTGCTCTATATACATCCTCTGCGTCAGTTCCGTCTAATGCCTGTAAATGCTTTCTGACGGTTCCAATATCATTGCGTTCTGCCGGCCCTGTAAGAGCTGACACTGTTCCATTTTCCAACATGGCTGCAATGTTGTTCTTCACAAGCGGAGCAAAAAGTTCAAAAGTATCTTTTTCTGAAAAGCCGCACTCTGCCATCAGGTTAAGTGCATTCTGCATAAGACCAACCATATAGTTGCTTGCAAACGCTGCCGCTGAATGATACTTAATCTTGTCCTTAGGATCAAGTGTAAATATCTTATGTCCAAGTTTCTCACCAAAAAGAGAGTTCATTCTGCTTACAGCTTCACTACTGCCTTCCATAGTCAGACATACATTATTAAACTTTTTATAAGATGTGAATTTATCGCTGAACGCGTACATTGGATGAATTGAACAACCATATGCTCCTGTTGCTTCAATTCCGAAGAAAATATCAGATGATAATGAACCACTAAAATGACTAATAACTTTGCCCTTTAAATCATATTGCTTAATGCTGTTCCACACATTTTCTATGGCACCATCAGATGTGGTCACAAAAATGGTATCACATGCCTTTACCAGTTCACCAATACTTTCAAATGCTCTGGTTTTTGTAAAAGTCGCTGCAACGTCAACGCTTTCTTTCGTTCTGCTATAGTATCCCTCTACAGCTATACCGGCATCTGTAAGATACCTACCTATCGTACATCCTACCTTGCCGGCCCCTATAAAACCTATATTCATGTAATCACCTCATTCTTTGGGGTGATACATCATCATCCGATGCAGTTTCCTCCGAATACCGCTCGCATATTGTGTCAATACAGTGGCACAACTAGAGGGATAATAGCACATAAAATGGAATTTGTAAAGCTAGTTCATAAGCTTTGCATCTTCCAGTATAAAAGGTTTTGCTGTCTTCTGTCCCCATTCTGTATCATACATTCCCATAAGGTAATTATTCAGTTGTTTGCGATTGTCAAATTTAACAGCCTGATATGGCAGCTCAAAAGACAGTTTTTCTACAAACAACAGCTTTTTGTTACTTAAAGGTACTAGCACACCTGTATGACCCACAAACAATTCATTGTCAGTTTTGCTAAACCTTGAATGAAGTACAACACTTATCAGAGCAGCCTTTGTTTTTTTTGAAAAGGATACCTTATTTTTTCTCCATGTATTCTGCCAGATAGATAAATGCTTCTTTACATTTGTTGTATCCTTTGTTTTTACAGACGAATAAATGTTTTCAAATGTTTTAGTCTGCTTCTTTGTAAATTTAACAGAAGGTGAATATTTCAATGCATCCCTGTCCATAAAAAGCTGTGATGAATCACCTTTTGCATTGTTTCCAACCTTTATAAAATCTTTCATAAGATTGTATGCTGTAATACGACAGTTGTAACCAATAAACATATTGTACTTTTTTGTCCAGCGTGTGGTGATGGCAGCCTCGTTATACTGGGGATTGTTTTTTCCAAAGGCTTTGAAGCCTTTTTTCACCAGACTGACATTGCCAATCGTCTTGTTGTAATTTTTCACATCACCAAGCCATGCATCTACCGTCTTTTTGGATATGCCTGCTGTTATCAGTGCCTTACGCACTTCACGCCTTGAGGCATCGTCAACCATATTGGAATAACTTCCCCTATATGGTGTCTTACCGGCAAAATGCTCTTTTTCACCGACAGAAATTTTCTTTTCTGTTGCCGCCTGTGCCGGTATAAACTGTCCAAAGGTGATAGCAGCTAATGCTGCTATAAGAAAAAATGTTATTATTTTATGTATACTGTACTTCATTTATTTTCCTCATACTGATATTTTATCATGCTTCCTGAACCTTTTCTCTTGCATCTTTCTTTTCTTTGATCTTGTCATACTGTGCAAATATTCCTGCAAGTAATGTTCCAGAGATAGAATGCCATACACATGATACAGCACATATAACTGCTGATTCAGGTGTGTTTGCAAACTGTGCTGTAGTAGTTGCAAGGTTAGTTGCAAGCCCCGCATTCTGCATACCTACTTCGATAGAAATTGTTCTTCTCTTTGCTGTATTCATACCTGTAAATATACCAACGATATATCCAAGAAGATATCCAAGTGAATTATGTAAGAATACTGCGACAAATATTACAACACCTGATGAGAAGAAGCTGCTTCCCTGAGATGATATAACACCACCAACTACGCAGGCAAGACCAAGAACTGCAACACCAGGCATAACAGGCTGAAGTTTTTTGAATGTTTCTGTTTCTCCCCATACATGGTTAATTACAAAACCAATTCCTACAGGAAGAATAACTGTCTCAATGATAGATATAAACATTGGAAAACCACTGATCTTTATATGCGCACCACCTGCAAGAAGTGATACCATAAATGTAGTCATAATTGGTGAAATAAGTGTTGATACTGTTGTCATTCCTACTGAGAATGCTACATCACCGCCACAAAGAAATGACATAATATTTGAAGAAACGCCTCCCGGACAACATCCAACGAGGATAAGACCAAGTGCTATTGCATCTGGTAAGTGAAGTAGCTTTGTAAGTGCAAATGCAAGAAATGGCATAACGAGATACTGTGCAATAGCACCTATACATATATCAAATGGTCTTTTGGCAAGTATCTTAAAATCTTGTGTTGTAAGAGTAAGACCCATACTAAACATGATGACACCAAGTATAATTGACTGTGTTGTAAATTTATTGCCTACTAGATCGAGAAACAACATATTGTTGACCCATGACATCATATTTGGCACTAAGAATGTCAGAACAGCAATAGCGATAACAACTACAGATGTGTAATTAGATAAAAATTTGCTGATTTTTTGTAATGCTTTCATAGCAGTACCTCCATGTATGTATATATTATTATTCCCAAGTAACTACTATACACCTTGTTCAGTTTTTTTCAAGTGTCAATTTATTTTTTTTCACCTAGTTTTTAAACATATCCTTATATTTTGTATATAATATTTTACAAAATGTCTATTATAAGCAGCTTTAAAGAATATAACTACGACTGTTGATTTTGGTAAAAAATACAATGGCTGTCTGACACTTGATGAACACATGGGAGACTGGTTCAAATTCGCACTTAATAAAAACATAACGAAAAAGACATTGCACAAAAATGCAATGTCTTTTTTCGTACTATATGAACTGATTGCTAGTACATCCGATGTACTAGTCAGTTGTATATGGCATGATTGCAACGTGTCTAGCACGCTTAACAGCTACTGTTAAAGCTCTCTGATGCTTAGCACAGTTTCCTGTAATTCTTCTAGGAAGAATCTTACCTCTTTCAGATACATATCTCTTTAACTTGTTTACATCTTTGTAATCAATTACATCATGCTCTTTGTCTGCACAGAAAGCGCAAACTTTCTTTCTTCTACGCATAGGTCTTCTTCTTGCGCCGTCTCTATCGCCTTTATTGTAAGCCATAATTGAAACCTCCTTAAATTATCTACCATAAGTCATCATATCTTAAATGGTAATTCCTCTTCGATGGCATCAGGAATGTTCATAAATCCGTCACCAGCTGCCTCTGTAGGCTCTGGTCTAGATGGAGCCGCTGCCTGCTGATAGTTATTGCCGCTGCCATTATAACCTGCTGCGGCTGCCTTGCTCTCAGCAAATTCCTGTTCTTCTACAACAACATCTGTTGTGTATACTTTCTGACCATCTTTATTGGTGTAGCTGCCAGTCTGGATACGTCCTGTAGCCACAATTTTTGTGCCCTGATGAAGATAATTTTCTGCAAACTCCGCACCTCTGCCGAATACGACACAGTTGATAAAGTCAGCAGTCTGGTCATCACCCTGACGTCTAAATCTACGATCAACAGCAAGTGTATAACGAGCAATTGCTGTCTGATTTTCTCCAGAAGAATATCTTATCTCTGGATCACGAGTTAATCTACCCATTAAAATTACTTTGTTCATGAAGGAAACACCTTCCTTTCTTATGCTTCCTGTCTAACACATAAGAATCTAAGAACGTTATCCATAATGCGGACAACCTGCTCGAGCTCGCCTGGAACTGTAGGCTCTGCATCAAACTGAATGAAGTAGTAGAATCCTTCTTTCATATGCTGAATTTCGTAAGCAAGCTTCTTCTTGCCCCATTCCTCAACATTTGTAATGTTACCGCCGAATTTTGTGACATACTCTTTTGCCTTCTCGACAGTAGCTACTCTTGCATCGTCCTCGATCTTTGCATTGACAACTAATGCTAATTCATATTTGTTCATAGCTGTCTGTACCTCCTTTTGGTCTCTGGCTCTCTTCATGACTCCGACTTTGCGTGATAATCTCAAAATCGATGTGTTTCAACACATTTTGTCCTAACAGAAAAGAGA
>CAZFFA010000161.1:0-6619 GCA_964517955.1 uncultured Jutongia sp.
ACTGGGTATCTCCGTCACATCAGTTCCAGAGATATCAATACTCTCCAGATTCGTCATCTGGTTCTTAATGAGCAAGAAGTCAGAATCACCCAACGTACCTGTTACCGTCAGGTTCTTCACGGAGGAAAAATCAGTGATTCCCTTTGCTTCCAGGGCATCCCAAAGACCACCAGAGGAGGATACCTGCACCGTCACTGTTTGTGCCATCGCCGTGATGACATAGACTGCCGACAATATCATCAGCCAAGCAGTTGATAGTAATCTCTTTTTCATAATATTCATCATTTATAGTTATTGTCTTATTGTTGCAAAATCACGTCTATCACTCCCACCACGTCGGTGATGGTAATCCGTTTGTCCTGATTCATGTCAGCCTGCGACTCTATAAACCTGGAAGAGTCAATCTCCAACAAAGCGTTGATGATACAGACAACGTCGGCAACATTCACCTGTCCGTCGTTATTGGCATCTCCGAGGATTCCCGTCATACTTCCGATATGGAAGTCGGCAACAGATGATGAGGCACAATTCTGACTGTCGGTGCTACTCAGGATAACCTGATTGGCAAGAACGGTGGTCTGGTTATAGTCAACTTGTCCATCCACCTTATTATATATAAGAGTCGTCACCGGACCCTTGCCAGTGCTGATCGGGGTGTTATTCAGAGAATAGATAAACACACGGTAGGTGTCATCCGACAGTTTAGTAATGTCGGATTGATGACCAGCGGCACGTGTGGACATGGAGACAGCCTCCGCAACGGGAGCCATGCCGGCAATCCAATGGATGTCGAACTGCATGGCGACTATCGGCAGGGTGTTCTCTAAGGATATGGTCAGAGCATACTGGTTAGCATTGCCGCTCACTGCCTGCCCATTCAACGTAATCTCATTGGTATAGTAGGTGTCACCTTTTATCTCAACAGCCTGCATGGGATTTTGCGGATCGTTGCTATATAGCTGCATGACACCAGCAAACGTGCCTGTTCCAGAAGGACGGTAGCATACCTCTAACTCGACTGACGCGCCAGCAGCGACAACAGGCAACTTGGAATCAGCAAGGCTGAACTCCTCATCAGAAAAACTAATGCGTTGAATGGTCAATGGCGACTCACCACCGTTTGTTACCTTAAAACGCTTTTTGATAACCTCCTCAAAAGGAATCCTTCCAAAGTCCAGTCCTGTAGCACAAACTAACTTAGGAGCTGCGATACGGATATGACCGCTTTTCACATCTGATGTCATATCATTACCACCAGCATTACTCAGAATGACCTCTTCCGGCTGTAGCGTGTAGTTGCCACCACTGCCGTTCAACAGGAGCTTGAACGTAAACAATTCTCCTTCATTGCCAGACAACGCCGTATTAGATGGAGAATGAATATAAAATGAAAGCTTGCCGTCTTTCTCCGTCACTGATAGCTGATGAGTGCTTGTCGTTGCCCTTGCGGAGAGGGCTGCACTTCCTTCCACATAATTCAATGCATCAGGCAAGGTGAAGGAGCATTGTGTGGCTACTATCGCCTCCATATTCTGCATACTGACACTGACGGTCACCTGTTCACCAGCCTGCCCTGAGGCATCAGCCACCATCAGGCTGTTCACTGAGAAAGGAGTCGCCGTGACGTGGACGGTCTGATTACCGTTAACAGCATTGGATATCAAGGTGATGTCAGTGGCATCGGTTCCGCTGTTCTGAGGACTGTATTCTATCGTCAGCGTCTGTTGCTGTCCGGCAGTAATGGTCATGGTCGTCGGAGTAGCCTTGAACAGTGTCGACGTATTTTGAATATCAGTAATTGCCAACGTCTCATTTCCTGTATTGCTGACAGTCATCGTTTGTTTATGAGAACTACGGATAGGTACACTGCCATAGTCTATCTCCGTTGTGCTCAGTGTCATCTTCGGACTAAGGATAGTCACTTTACCTTCCGTAGTACTGACAGGCAATGGGTTCCCGGAGATATCACTCAGCACAACCTCTGGTTTCAAATCGTATGTGCCAGGCTCCTTGTCTAACCTCAGTCGGAACTTTACAAAAGCATCAGTTCCTTCCTTGAAGGTCTTTAGTGACATGTCATAGACATAAAGACTCAACAGGTTGTCGTTATCAGAGACAGTTATGTTGTGAGAGTCTGACACCCGTTGCCGGTTCAGCACAGCAGAGCCGCTCACATAACTCACATACGGAGTATGGGGAATAACGACCTGCAGGGCTGTGGAAGACTGCGCATTGCCCAACATCACACTCACTTCCACCTCATCACCAGGATGACCGGAAGCAGAGGTGAGTGACACCGTGCTCTGAGCGGCGGCAGACACTGCCATCATCGATGACAGTGCCGTACACAGTAAAACCACATATTGTCGCAAACGTAGCATAGGCAAGTATTAATAGACGACTTTCTTTCCGTTGATGATGTAAATTCCTTTAGAGGGCTTCGTGACACGACGACCGCTGAGGTCGTAAATCTCACTACTCTTCACTTTCGTCTTGTTATTTACATTCACGATACCTGTCGCATTATTGTACTCGACATATACGGGACGACCCCATTTGTCGCTCAGAACGACATCAACCAAGGAGGCGTCACCGATATAGACGAGTGCCTGTCGTCCAGCCGGGATGGCTTGCCCTGCCACAGAGAAGGACATCAATTGGTCTGTCAATCCCTCGTTGTCCTTAAAGTTCACAAACTCCATGTTCTCTAGAGCTTTCTGCGGTACGAAGCACACTTCCTCAGGAGCATTCAGGCTAAATTGCACACCGCCTAACTCTACAGGACTGTCAAGGTACAGGATACCATTCTCAACCGTTAATGTGGCAGTAGGAATACTCTGTGCCATTTCACGGGATGCGGAATAGCCTAAGATGATATTAATGGTAGCCACCACATCAAGGATATTCAGCGCACCGTCACCGTTGATGTCAGCAGCCTCAAAGATGAAAGGCTTTGGTTTCTGGTTGGTGAGATAATCAATAATCGTCACCACATCATTGACCGTCACGCTCAGGTCGCCGTTGGCATCACCTTGAGCGGATGACAGCGGTGTGGCTGCTACGTTCGTGGATGGTTCTGAGGAGTCGAGGGTAGAACGCAGGGCACGGTAATAATAATAATAGGTGGTACCAGGAGTAACATCGTAGTCGGTGAATGCCATCTCTTCTATCACCTCATTGTTCTTAACCTCAATAATTTCCTCGTTGACAAGGATCGTATCGGAAGCAGTTCCGTCGTCGTTAAGGGTATAACGGTACATGTTATAACCCATCACATCCTCCACCTCCTCAGGATCTACAGACTCCCATGTCAGTGATACACGTCCCACGCCTGGCTCTGCCATGAACCCTGCGCTCTTACTGCCAGCGGCACCGACAGGAACGTTGAAGCGGCTGTTCTCTGTGGGGATGACGAAATGGTCTAAGTCCTGTGCGTCAGCCACGTAGAAGCGGTTGATACCGTCGAAAGCACTCTTCGCCGTGATAGTGACGTAGGCAGTATATACCGTTCCGTCCTCATTCCATGAGGGCTCCTCGTTGATGAAGGTCTGCGTATAAGGAGGACGCACACCCATGGAGAGATATGGCTGTATACTGGTGTCCATCGGGCGGTTGAAATAGACCTCTACCTTATGAGTACCTACGCCAAGAGGCGGAATGTCATCATACTCGTCCTGAGCGTCCTTGCCGTTCACCATAATCTTCCATACAATGCCGTGTGCCTCACTGCTGGGCTGTTTCAGCATGTTGGTAATGTCGACAGCGGCAAACGTAGTATAGAGAACATCGTCATTAACCTCATTATAATAGTCTATCACGCTCTTGCGGGCTATATCCTCCTTGGCTGTTCCAAGATAAGAAGGATTATCATAGTAGGTCACCGTCGGATTCAATCCCGTAGCGGTACAATGGATATTGGCATAGCGCTTCAAGTAGTTGTTATAGTTACCATAGACATTACAGCCGTTGACATCCGTCCACTGGGTATTGCTTTCGGGAAAATATTTAAAAAGATCAGTGGCGATATTTCCGATGATATTGGTGTTCTTATGGGTGTTGGCATATTCATATCCATGAGTACCTGTACAATCCACGATATTGCATCGGGTAGTGGTGGCTTCCGTCATACCAGTACAACCAGGACCTACTCCCATTACACAGTCTTTGAAGAGACAATCCGTGAATCTTCCTCCTTTTATAAGATTAGGTAAGGAGGTGGAGAGCATTTTAAACTGGCAAAACTCAAATACGCAGTAGTTGTTAAAGGCAAGTGTCGGAATGTTACCTTGGCTCAGGTCGCCCTTGGTGATGATGATGGGCTTGTCTGCGGTACCGATAGCCCTGATACGTCCACGCTCGGCAACCTGAATGATGGCGCCATCGTGTAACTTCAAGGTAACTCCAGGCTCGATGGTCAGTGTGATACCGTTCGGAATAGCGATTGACTTGTTGACGATATAATGTTTGCCTGCCTCTAACGTCTTGTTAGACGCAAAAATACCTCCCAGTTCCTCTCCGTTTTCAGCAGTGATAACAATATCCTGATGGATGGTCTCACCTGTACCGTTCTCACAGTTACTGCTAAGTGTGAGTCTGATATGATGTCCATCGACACAGTTCTCGTTAATCTTGAAACGGATGGGGTTGACACTCTTCTCTTTGCCGTAACTGTTCAGGGTACGTCCAAAGTCGATGTTATTGTCTATCACCTCGATAATCTCAGGATCCTCATTATCGCTGGTGGAAAGAGAACACTTGATACCTACAGCCTCACCCCAGGAGTTGCGAAGGATTGGATACAACTCAATGATCTCACCGGCATCGAAACGTCCGTCACCGTCACCACCTTCCACATCACTCATCTCGTAACTGACAAACCACAATGTCGGCTTGCGGTCAGCATCGGTTAGCTTGTAAGCTGCCATGATGTCCATCACCTTGGAGTCTGGATTGGCAGTGGCAATAAGGTCACCGAAAAGCAGTTCCTTGCTGCTATACTCCTTCATCTGCAAAAGGCGTGAGATGGCACCGGCTGCCAACGGGGTAGCCATGGAGGTTCCGTTCATCACCTTATAACGTCCGCCGGGATAGGTGCTTATAATATTCGTTCCCGGTACCAACAGTTCGTAGTTGTAGAGTTTTTCCTCGTCGAAGATATTAAGGTCGGTATAGATAGGATTGTCATCGTCAAGATTACTAAAGCAGGCACGCCATGGGTTCGCTTTGTAGGGAGCCTCACCATAGCCACAGGAACTATAGCACACACCGGAATAGTCCTTGCTTGCCTCTACACCCAGAACAAAGGTAAATGCACCAGGATACATGGGTTTCGAGCAACAACTGTGTCCGGGATATATACAGAGTCCGTCATTACCTGCTGCAGCAACGATGACACTGTTATGGTAGCACTTGCCAAGAGCCAACTCCTCTGCCTTGGAGTAGCCGTAACTACCAAGACTCATGGAGATAACATCTACATCATGGGTCAGACAATATTCCAAGCCCCGGATGATAGTGCCAACGTCACCAATACCGTCACTCTGAAGTACAGTGACAGCCATAATTTGTGCGTCTGGGTTAGCACCAACGATACCAATACCGTTGTTTGCCACGGCAGCAGCTATACCGGCACAATGGGTACCATGTCCGTTCCAGTCACCTATCCGTCCTGTCTGATTCACACAATCCCATCCATGGAGGTCATCAACATAACCATTCAAGTCATCATCGGCACCATCGGCACCCTTGGCTTCTTTCTCGTTTACCCATATATTATCCTTCAAGTCTGGATGGTCAAGGTCTACGCCTGTATCCAAGATGGCAACGACAGGACGACGACCTAAGACATTCTTATCGTTAACAGCCCAGAATTCTGGCAGTTTCACGACACCAGGTCCCCATTGCTGTGAGTAATAGGGATCGTTATAGGTGGCTGCTCTTGACGTACTCACTGACTGATAGGGCAACGGCTGTGGCAATGCACTGTTAACTCCCGGTGTTGCTCCTAAGGCATATACAATATAATTGGGTTCGGCAAACTCCACCTCATCCAACTCTTTGAAGGCTTGAGCCACCTCCTTGACAGACTTTTTCTCATCCATTTTAATGAGATAGAGGTTTGTAAGGTCGCGGTCTTCTACCACTTTACCAGTAACAGTGCGTGCCACAGAAGCTCCTCTTCTGGTGGCAACTCCACCTTTTGGCATGAGTTGCTCCATTCCCTCTACTCCCAACTGGTCAATCACTGACTGCACCCGTTGACGGTTCGTGACAATCTTACCAGCCCTGTTTCTAACATTAACAGAACTGTTGTCTTTAAACTTGACTAACAACTGACCTTGACGATAAGCATGATTTACTGTGTCGAGCTTGACAACGTCGTAATCTTCCTTTGTCTGAGCAGTGACAACAGAACTTATGCCACAAAGTGCCAGAACTATCACTATGAATATCTGTTTCATACCAAAATATTTTAATTCTTTTAGGTTTTAGCGTTATAATCCTATCACTATTGCCCACGAAAGGGGACTTGATGCCACAAAGTTAAGAATAATTTCCGAATCTTCCAAAAAATTTTCAACTTTTTCTGTTTCAAAGGATGATCGAACTTATACTCTGA
>CAZFFA010000162.1:0-1006 GCA_964517955.1 uncultured Jutongia sp.
TTATATCATTTATGCGTCTTACATATCAAAAAGCGTACAGCGAAATTTATTCTTAGTGAATAACTATTGATATTTAGAATGAAAATATTCATAATTTTAGTAAAAAGGAGCCGCTTTTAAGGCTTCTTTTTGCATATAATTATAGAAAAATAAAAAGAAATATCGTATAATATAAATAAGTTTTATGCATGAAAGAGATGAAAGGCTGAATTGTCAGAAGAAAAGAGGAGTTCAGCCGGTGATGAAAGAAATGAAGAGGGTCTTATTATGAATATTTTGACACAATCATGTGGGATAGTATTGTTAATGGTTATTCTTGTATTCTACAATCGTCAGACAAGGGTGCGTTTAAAGACAAGCCTTGTTTTCAGTCTGGCGTTGTATGTTACAATACTATGCCTATGCTTTGATATATTATCAATAGTTGTAATCAATTATATGTCTGAACTACCGGGATTGCTGGTAGAGATTGTATGCAAGACATATCTTGTGACATTTGTAGGGATAGCTATATGCAGTATTATGTATGTCTACGTTGATATCTTTGAAAGTGATAGAAAAAAATACAGATATTCACTTATAGCATATGCATTTATTGGAACGATAGGAATAATACTTATATATACTTTGCCGATTCATTATAAATATTCAGACAATGTTGTTATATATACATATGGACCAAGTGTTGTAACTACTTATGGAGTTGCTGTATTGTTTGTAATAAGTACACTTGTTACTGCCATACGCAATAAAAATAAGATGAATCCGAGAAGACGTGAAGCTGTAATATTATGGATGCTTTTCTGGTTTGCGGCAGCAATTATACAGTTTTTAAACAACAAACTGCTGATCGTCGGATATGCATGTGCCATCGGAGTTATGATAGTATATATAATGCTTGAAAATCCGGAAGTAAACCTTGATAAAAGAACAGGATTATTTAATCAGAGTGCATTGTTTCAGTATTTAAGACAGTTTTATAGCAATGGACAGGGATTTTCAGCAG
>CAZFFA010000162.1:1016-6592 GCA_964517955.1 uncultured Jutongia sp.
ACATTCATTTAAAAGTGCTATTCAGGAGGAAGAAAAGGATTTCAGGTTTGCAATAGCCCAGTATCTGATAAATATTTCAGATGCTTTTGCATTTAAAATGGATGAAGACGAGATAGTATTGATTTTTAATGACAGTATGATGGTTGAAAGTGCCATTGCAGAGATACAGAAGTATGCACATTTATATAGTATACAAAACTTAAATCGTGAGATGACTCTAAAATGGATGTGCATAATGGATAACAGAGTTGTAGAGGGTGAATCGGAGTTCTTTTATCTTATAAAATATGTGCGTCAGAACAATAAAGAATACATCGAGAATGGAAATGTATATATAAATGAAAAAATAGTTGCCGAGATGAAATCAAGGAGAGAGGTTGAAAATATAATTATTGATGCTATAGAAAATGAAAGAATAGAAGTCTTTTATCAGCCAATCTACTCCAATAATGACAGAATGTTTACAGCGGCAGAGGCTCTTGTAAGAATACGTGATGAAAATGGTAATATTATTCCTCCGGGAGTTTTTATTGATATATCGGAAGAGAATGGAATGATTTTACGTCTCGGTGAGATTGTATTTGAGCATGTATGTGAATTTCTGGAAGAAAATGATTTAAGAAAGTATGGTTTTCATTATATAGAGGTAAATCTGTCAGTTGTACAGTGCGCATATCAGCAGCTTGCAGATGAATACATTGATATAATGAAAAAGCATAATATTTCTCCGGATCTTATAAATCTGGAAATTACAGAATCAGCATCTATAAGCGCAAAGAAGACTATGCTTGACAATATGACAAAGTTGATAGATTATGGTGTCAGATTCTCTCTTGATGATTTTGGTACAGGGCAGTCAAATCTTAACTACATTATCGATATGCCGGTTGATATAGTTAAATTTGACAGGACTATGTCTATGGCGTATTTTGAAAATGGCAAGGGAAAATTTGTCATGGATGCAGCGATGCATATGATTCAGGGAATGGAGCTTAAAATTGTATCAGAAGGAATTGAAACAAAGGAACAGTATCTTGAGATGAAGCGTCTTGGAATTGATTATATTCAGGGATATTATTTTTCAAAGCCGCTTCCGGGAATGGAGTTTCTTGAGTTTATAAGAAAAAATGCTGTAAAAGTCATGGAAAATTGATCATAGAAAATATAGTATTGTAAATTACAGATGCTATAAATAATTAAAGTAACAGTTCAGCCTTACTCAATATATTATGATCCTGCTCATATATGTATTGAGTAAGGCTGAATTGTTATCAATTAGAATGTAAATGTATCTCTGTATTCTTTTGATTTACGGAAAAATTCAAGAAGACCATCCTTGTCGTCCATTATAAGTTCCTGTTTAAATTCTTCCAGTAATACCTGATACTGGCTTAAAAAAGTAAGGACGGCTTTTTTGTTGGCAAGAACTATATTCTGCCACATTTCAGGAGAAGAGGCAGCAATTCTTGTCATATCACGGAAACCTCCGGAAGCAAACTGTTTCATATAATGCTGGTCATTGTCGTGTTCCCTGACAGTATTTACAAGAGTATATGACAATATATGAGGAACATGGCTTATTGCAGCAGCGGCTATATCATGTTCTTCAGGCTTTAGAACAAGATTTCGACATTCACATATCTTTGTGATTTCCTGCATTTTTTTGACCATAAAATCAGGTGTTTCAGGAGTTGTGGTTAAAAGATAGAAAGCTCCATGGAGAATTTCTTTTGAAGAATTTTCATATCCTGTTTTTTCAGAGCCCGCCATAGGATGACCACCGATAAAGTTAGCATTGAGTCCCAATTCTGAGACAGCATCATGAATATTTCCCTTTACGCTTCCAACATCAGTAAGAATACAGTCTTTTTTCATGAAATTCTTACATTCCTTAAGATATTTGATATTGGTTATAACAGGAGCGCATAAGAAAATTATGTCACAATCCTTAAAAGCACCATCAAATGTATGTTCAATAGAAGATAAAACACCATCGTCCAATGCCTGCTGCAATCCAGGCTTTATATCCGGATGTCTGTAATTATATGCAAGTAGTGTTGTGTCGGGAGCTTTTTCACGAATACAGCGGGCAATGCAGCCTGCAATAAGTCCGAAACCGATAAAGCCGATTGTTTCGTTTGTCATAGATTGTTTCCTCCAATATCGTAATTACTGTCAATATGTAACAGTTTAACCTTTCATTTCTATCAATTCTAAGCAATATGCCAAAAAAGGTCAATAGTAACTTGCTATTTTGCAGCTTATACATTATAATGTGTTACCGTGATTAAAATTAAGACATAAAAGGTGTCAGAGAAGTGTATGACTTGCTCTGGTGAAAAGGGAAACAGGTGAAAATCCTGCACGAACTCGTCACTGTGATAAGGGAGCTGCAGACATAAAGTATAAAGCCACTGAATTAACATTTGGGAAGGCTGTCATGCAGCATAGATCTTTAAGTCAGGAGACCTGCCTTTTGTGTGGAACATAACAGCCACGAGTAATTGGTTTGGAATGGATAAAAGCACGTAACAATGATGTGCATTTGTTTTGATGCAGATTTTTATTGCTTTGCGAATGATGCTCACAGATGCATAGCGTTAATAGCTGCAAAAACATGCAACATAAAAGCATTATCCTCCATATCGATTGTGGTATGGAGGTTTTTTTATGTCAAAAGTACTGATGATACAGGGAACTATGTCAAATGCCGGAAAGAGTATTCTTGTGGCAGGTTTGTGCCGTATATTTCATCAGGATGGTTACCGTATAATGCCGTTTAAATCCCAGAATATGGCTCTTAATTCGTATATAACAGAAGAGGGGCTTGAGATGGGAAGGGCTCAGGTCATGCAGGCGGAGGCAGCAGGTGTTAAGCCTCTTGTGTGTATGAATCCTATTTTACTTAAGCCTACCAACAATACAGGCTCGCAGGTTATTGTAAATGGAACTTCCATAGGCAATATGTCAGCAGTAGATTATTTTGCATATAAGACAAAACTCATACCTGATATACTTAAGGCTTTTAGAAAACTTGAGGATATGGCAGATATCATTATCATTGAGGGTGCTGGAAGTCCGGCAGAGATAAATCTAAAAGAAAATGATATTGTCAATATGGGAATGGCAGAACTTGTAGATGCACCTGTACTTCTTGTAGGTGATATAGACAGGGGCGGTGTCTTTGCACAGCTTCTTGGAACGCTGCTGCTTCTTGAAGATGATGAGAGAGAAAGAGTTAAGGGGCTTATAATCAATAAGTTTCGTGGAGATAAGTCAATACTTGATTCCGGAATTAAGATGCTAGAGGAGAAAGGAAAGATTCCTGTAAAGGGGGTTGTTCCCTATATGAATGTCAAACTGGAAGATGAGGACAGCCTTACAGATAAGTTTGACAGCAGAAGTGAATCTCTTATCGATATTGCTGTTATCAGATATCCACGTATATCAAATTTTACAGATTTTGATGTATTTGAGCGAATGGAGAATGTGTCGGTTCGTTATGTGACAGGTGTTTCAGAACTTGGTCATCCCGATATGATATTTTTGCCGGGAAGCAAAAATACTATGGGTGATCTTAAATGGATGAGACAGAATGGACTTGAAGCCATGGTTAAGAAAAAGTCGGAAGAAATACCTGTCTTTGGTATCTGTGGTGGTTTTCAGATGCTTGGCATAAGTATAGATGACAGGTTCTGTGTTGAAGAGGGTGGTTTTATATCAGGTATGGGACTTCTTCCTATAAAAACAATCCTTGAAGAAGAAAAGGTAAGAAAACAGACAAGAAAAACATTTGGTAGTCTTTATGGTATCTTAAAAAAGCTATCTGACAAAAAGACAGATGGTTATGAGATACATATGGGACACACTGAATTTGCAGTCGATGAAAATTGTAGTGCCGAGGCAAAAGATACAGAAAGCTTTTATAAGGATGCACAAACTAACAACATGCCTGTTGTTGTAGAAAAAGGAAATGTTTATGGTTCTTATATTCATGGAATTTTTGATTCCGGAGATAATGCACTGGAACTTATACGCATACTGGCAGAGAAAAAAGGTGTAACATATGATGACTGTTCATGGATTGATTATAACCGGTTTAAAGAGGAACAGTATGATATTCTGGCAGATACTTTAAGGGAGTATCTTGATATGGAAGCAATATATGATATGCTTCGTGATGTTAAGTATAAGGTTTAAAAAGTTATTATGCCTGTTAAATTAGTTTGATTAGTGATTGTCATATATTTATAGAAAAGAAAATTATATTACTATCGTTATTTACGGTAATGAATTGTTCTAGATGATCACATCAATATATATATCCATATGAAAGGGGACAAAAGAATGAAGAAAAAAACATTAGCAGCTTTGCTTGTATGTGCAATGACATTTGGCATGCTTACAGGCTGTGGAAAGTCAGACACAAAAACGCAGACATCAACACAGAAATCTGAATCATCAGAAAAGTTATCAGGTAAGGAGGCAGCAGATAAGGTTGCAAAACTTATTGATGATATATATGTTCAGGAAAGAACAGATAAGACAGATGAACAGTGTAAGGCTGCTAAGGAAGCATGGGATGCTCTGACAGATGAGGAGAAAGAAATGGTATCAGGTGAAAATGCAGATCCGGATTATTTTGGAAGAGATACAGGTGATGCTTCTGCTGATGATCCTTTAAATCAGGATGAAATAGGAGAAAATGAACTTTTAGTAGTAAGTTTTGGTACATCATTTAATGACAGCCGTGCAACAGATATTGGCGGTATTGAAAAGATATTGACAGATGCCAATCCGGGCTGGTCTGTACGCAGAGCATTTACAGCTCAGATAATCATCAATCATGTACAGGCTCGTGATGATGAAAAGATCGACAATATGGATCAGGCTTTGGAGCGTGCAGTTTCAAACGGAGTTAAGAATCTTGTTGTTCAGCCAACACATCTTATGCATGGTGCTGAATATGACGAACTTGTAGAAGCTGTAGATAAATATAAAGACAAATTTGAAACAGTTAAGGTCGCAGAGCCACTTCTTGGTGAAGTTGGAAAAGATGCAAAAGATATAAATGAAGATAAAGCATCTGTTGCAAAAGCAATAACTGATACAGCAGTTAAGACAGCCGGATTTGATAACATGAAGGCAGCTGCTAAGGATAAGACAGCATTTGTATTTATGGGACATGGTACATCACATACAGCAAAGATCACATATAGCCAGATGCAGACACAGATGGATAAGCTCGGTTATAAAAATGCATTTATCGGAACTGTAGAAGGTGAGCCTGAAGATACATCATGTGAAGCTGTAATAGAGAAAGTTAAGAAAGCAGGCTACAAAAAAGTTATCCTTCGCCCACTTATGGTAGTTGCCGGAGATCATGCAAACAATGATATGGCTGGTGACGATGATGATTCATGGAAGAGCCAGTTTAAGGCTGCCGGATGCTTTGACAGTGTAGACACACAGATAGAAGGTCTTGGAAGAATTAAAGAAATTGAGGATATCTATGTAGCTCATACAAAGACAGCTATCGAAGGTGCAGGACTTAAAAGTGATGGAGCAGCTAATGG
>CAZFFA010000163.1:0-6561 GCA_964517955.1 uncultured Jutongia sp.
CTTATATCATTTATGCGTTATACGTATAAAAAAGCAGACAGCGAAATTGATTCGACCATTCATTTTTATAGACAATATTATAAAAACGTGATAAAATATATAAGTTGTGTAAAAATTAAAATACAATTTAATAAATCGTGTGATAATACCTGTGGATGGGTATTGAATGAGTAAGAAAGGAAGATATTATGTCAGGACATTCAAAATTTGCTAATATTAAGCATAAAAAAGAGAAAAACGATGCAAAAAAAGGTAAGGTATTTACTGTAATCGGTCGTGAAATAGTAGTAGCAGTTAAAGAGGGTGGTCCGGACCCTGAAAACAATAGTAAGCTTCGTGATGTAATTGCAAAAGCAAAAGCCAACAATATGCCTAATGATACAATTGAGCGTGGTATCAAGAAGGCAGCAGGTGATGCAAGTGCCAACAACTATGAAGTAGTTACATACGAAGGATACGGTCCTAGTGGAACAGCTATTATCGTAAAGGCACTTACAGACAATAAAAACCGTACAGCAAGTAATGTTCGTAATGCATTTACTAAAGGTGGCGGAAGCGTAGGAACACAGGGCTGTGTTTCATACATGTTCGATGCAAAGGGACAGATCATTATATCAAAGGAAGATGCTGACATTACTATGGAAGCAGTTGATATCATGATGATAGCTCTTGATGCAGGAGCTGAGGACTTTTCAGAAGAAGAAGATTCATACGAAATCATAACTGCACCTGATGATTTCAGTGCTGTACGTGAAGCTCTTGAAGCAGAGAAGCTTCCTATGGTAAGTGCAGAAGTTACTATGATTCCTCAGACATATGTAGAACTTACAGATGAGAATGATATCAAGCAGCTCAATCGTACTCTTGATCTTCTTGATGAAGATGATGATGTTCAGGATGTATATCATAACTGGGATGAATAATCATATTTGCAGTTAATAATATATAAACCATAAAATAAGCTATAATTCTGTGGTAAAATGCGTGTTTTTACCTCGGATTACAGCTTATTTTTGTTATATATAAAGTTAATTTATTCTTAGAAATAAAGGTTATAAGTAATAGTTCAGCAATAAAAATATAGTGTCTATAGATTTATTGCTTTATATAATTGCTCAAGTGTTTCAGTGGAAATGTCGCTGACGTATTTACGAACCTGTTCTATACCAAATCCATCCTGAAACATTTTTTTGGCAGTTTCTTTAGCATTCTCTTCGGCTATTTGTTTGACATATTCCTCAGCTAATTGTTTAGCATTCTCTTCGGTCATTTGCTTGATATATTCCTCAGCTAATTGTTTAGCATTTTTTTCAACCATTTCCTGAGCATATTTTTCTACTTCTTCACACATGGTTTCACGCTCCTTTCCTTCTTTTAAATTGCGTATTGCATTGCATGTATGTGGATATCGTTTGTCATCCGGTATAGAATTTTTATTAAATAACTGCATAAGTCCTGCAATTATAGAGCCGTCATCAATTTTAGTGTTTACATATATTTCATGAAACCCATTATCAACTACCTGGGCAGTTTCACGAACGACCCGGTCTATATGATAAATAGTTTTTGAGGCATTGAATACATCAAAGGCGGATATATATACTACATAGACATCTGGTAATTCATCAAATTTAGAGTTTTTTTCTGTAATGTATGTATCAATATTTGAACCGTTGTATCGTACTCTTTTTTGATGATTATCATTGTCATCTTTTTGAAGTTCAACATTTATATATTTTTCATCATATGTTTTACATAATGCATCGAGAATAACAGATCTTCCAATAATATTACGAAGATTTTTTTGTGGTTCACATTCTATAATCTGTAATTTGCTATCTTGTAAAATCGTTTGTAGAAGTTCCTCACAAAAAGAATTATTTTCTATGAGCTTTTGAAAAAATATATCGTCTATCGGTCGCAGTTTGTCTACAATTTTTCCTGAATCAGTCATGTGACCCTCCTTTATTATAGTAAAATTATTGCTTAAAAACAACTATGTACAGTGTTTTTATATAGACAGCTTATTAAAAATGTGGTTATTGAGAGATTAGTTTATATATTTATGGTGGAATAAGCCTTTCATTTATGAATTGAAAAAATGATAAGCTGAACCGTTACGTATAATGAACGATACGTGTTTATATAAAAAGATTTATAATGTTATAAGTTACTTATGTAATATAATATACAATGAATTTCAATAAAAAGATATATGCAATATGCACAAAGATATGTTATAAAAAATATATAATTTACTTTTTTAAATACGTATATATGAATATGTATATATTGATGCATATCTTACGGCAACTAATGTGTTGAGAACATAGTAACAGTTCAGCTATTCACTTTCTACAACCCATTGAAATATACAATTCAAGATGATATACTTGTGTACATATGCGAAGCATAGAAAATATGATAGAAAAATATATCAGAAAATCTTTTGATATTTAATGCTGAATGGCATATAAGTGACACAAATCATACCGATAAAAGTTATATAATTATGTATGAATTTAATGGTTTGCGTTTTATATTAGATTAGATAAATCCAAGATAATTATGGAGGCGTGTATGAAGAAGATAAGAAAGAAAATGGGTAATAAGTTGATGTGTATTGTAGTTATGCTGGTTGCATTTACAGCAATGTTTACGATTTTTCTTGTACAGAAAAATCAGAGTGAATCGCTGGCGGCAGCATCATTTTATTTTACAGATTATGCGGGTAATCAGCAGCAAACTGGCGGTCAGTTTACTATGCATGAAACGAACAGCCAATTTCAGGTTTTGCCTTCTGATACAAGTGTTAGAATAACGAAGACTGTATGGCATACACCAAATAGAAATATAGTAGAGTTTTCTGGTGTGAGTAGTAATGATTATGATGGTACAGATAGATATGTTAATATGGTAGCTAAAAGTAAGGGTGAAGTAAGCATAACCTGTGAAGTATATGTTAACAATCAAACTACTATGGCGGCTCTTCTTAGTATAAGAATAAGAGTTGACGCAGTTATTGAAGAATCGTTATCAGGTGTAAAAAATGTAACTATGGGGAAAGTTCTTTATAAAGATACTCGTAAGTCTATTGTTATGAATTACGTATCTAAGGATGATAAACCTGTAACAAAACTTCCAATAGGTGGAGATAGTACTAAACTTTCATCTGGAGCTGCGATAAATTCTCTTTCTATGATGTTTATGGACGCTAAAGATGCTGACTGGTCTTCTGATAACTCTGGTGTTGTAGATATAGTAGATGAGAATGGAACTAAATATATATATGCAATTGGTGTAGGTAAAACAACACTTAGAGCAACAGCAAAAGATACATCTGGTGGTGAATGGAGTATAGATGTATATGTAAAGCCGGAAATAAAGGATGAGAGAGGAAAGATACTCACCAATGGAGAAATGGGTAATTCGAGTGATTATAGTGGTGCGCCACCAGCATCTGTAGAAAATGGTGATATTCTTGTTGTATCAGAGAATGAAGGAAATCGTCCGGATATAGCTATAGGACAAAAACTTGATTGGGCGATTATGAAGCAGGATGGACCTGACTATGTAACGATAAAGGATTCATTAAATTATGAAAATCCGGCTTATAAAGGCGAAGCTAATCTTGTATATATAAATAATACAACCACATATAAAGTTGATTGTAAGGCAGGAGTTTATCTTGTGCAGTTTTATGTAAAGGGAACATATGAAAAAGGTGGAACAGCACTTTCTGCGAATGTATGTGGTGCAGTAAACTTGAAAACAACTGTTGCAAGTTCATTTAGTGATAAACCAAATGTATCTATCAATATAGGCGGTAGCTACAATTTATCGGAAGCACTTAATATGCCAATATCAATGCTTCAACAGTATTTTACTGCAAGAATTGGAGATGGTACGACACTTGTTGATTTGATTACTAATAATAATGAATGGGTGGTTAATGCAAAGCAGTTAGGTACGGCAACTGTATTTATTAAAAAGAATAATTCGGATGAAAGTATACCGGGTGTTCCGAATGATATAGATGAGATAAAAATAACATTACATATTGTAGATACATATACTCTTAATGTAACAGAGGTAACTATGGCGGTAGGTGCAACACTTGATCTTCATGGTGTTATTGGTTCAGGTGCGGTTGCCATGTCATCACAGTTTACATGGAGTGTCAGTGATACTGCATATCTTCAGCTTAACAGTGAGGAGGGACAGTATGTTAAGGTTACAGCTAAGAAAAGTACAGCAGTAAATACATACCAGACAGTTACATCCAAGTGGACTGACAATGATGGTGTAACAAGAGTGGCTGTGTGTAGGATCATCATAACGACATCCGAAAGTAATTTCAAAATCAATCCGAGTGAATTGAAGATTGAATCAGGTAAAACGGAGACACTTACAACTACTCTTACAGGAACACAGAATATTGAATGGTTGTCATCTGATCCTACAATTGCATCGGTTGTGCCACAGGCAGGTAATGTATCAGCCAGTGTTACAGCACAGAAAAAAACTGGTGATGTAGTTATTACTGCATATAATTCTGACAATAAGACATATGCAACCTGTAAAGTAACGGTTGTATCACCGGTAACAGCACTTTCTATAGATAAAGGTAATGCTTATACAGTGGCACTTGCGTCACAGTTTGTATTTATGAAGGCTGTGTATCAGCCAGCTAATGCGACAGAGATAGATATGGTCTGGACATCAACCAATACAAAGGTTGCAACAGTAGACAACAATGGTACGGTTACACTTCTTCAGAAGGGTGAGACTACTATTCAGGTTAAGCCACAGTACAATCCTAATGCATTGATGGCAACCTGTATCCTTACTGTCACAGATAAGGTTATGACATCCATCACAGCAGATGTAACAAACCTCAATATGATAAGAGGTGAGACGCATCAGTCAACTGCAAAATATCTGCCGGTTGATGCGACAGAAACCAATATGACATGGACATCGCTCAATACAAAGGTAGCAAAGGTAAGCAAAGATGGTCTTATAACGGCTGTCGGTGTTGGTTCGACAAGTATAGTTGTTTCAGCCAATGTAGCATATGATACTACAAGCAATCCCAATAAGTTTGCGCAGGCTGTTATCACTGTTAATGTTCGTAACAAGTTAAACTCTATCAAATTTGCTTCTACACCTATTTATATAGCTATGGGCAATAGCCAGAAGATAGATGTTATATTTAATCCGGAGAATGATATCAATAAAAATATTACATGGTCTATATCAGATACAAGTATTGCCAAAGTAAGTAAAGATGGTGTACTTACGGGTGTATCAGAAGGTATAGCTTCTCTGAATGTAATTTCTGAAGACCTGGGTGGTGCAGGTATAAGCACGACAGTGTATGTAACGCCAAAACCAGTATATGCAACGAACTTTGTTATAAGTCCTGACAAACAGACTATACATGTAGGCGAACTGCTGACACTTGAAACTAACTTTTCACCAAAGGGTGTTACAGAAACAAATCTTGAGTGGAGTTCATCAGACGAAAAGATTGCAAAAGTTGATGAAAAGGGACAGGTTACGGCAGTAGCAGTAGGCGAGGCTGTAATTACCGCAGTATATTCAGATGCGCCAAATGGAAAACCAATTACAAAAACATGTACTTTAACGGTTGAACCACCTATAGTTTATGCTACTGACTTTTCAGTATCTCCTGCAACAAAGAATATAATGGTTGGTCAGAAATTCTCAATTACATCAGAATTTACACCAAAAGATACAACTAATCAGAATGTAATATACCAATCTCTTGACGAAGGTGTTATAACAGTAGACAGCAAAGGTGTAGTAAAAGGTGTTGGTGCCGGTGATGCAATTGTACAGTGCCAGACTGAAGATGGTGGATTCATAGGTACATGTGCAGTTCATGTTGACAATGCTATTAAATTCTCATTATCACCATCTACAAGAGAAATTGCAGTAGGTAATTCATTTACACCGGCTAAGGTTACAAAACCTGCAAATGCAACTAAAACAGCAACATGGAAAACATCCAATATTTCTATTGCAAAAGTAAGTTCAACAGGTAAGATTACAGGTAGAAAAATCGGTAACTGTACGATAACATGTACACTTTCATACTACAATCAGAGTGCAAAGTGCATTGTAAAAGTCAGAAAGCTCAATAGTAAAGTTTCATTTAAGAATTCAAGCATACGAATTGGTGTGGGACAGACATACAGGATGAAACCGACAGTATGGTCTAATGCTTCAAAAACACCATCATTAAGCTGGAGAACATCCAATAAACGTATACTTACTGTAAGCAGTTCAGGTAAGATAAAGGGTAAGAAAGTCGGAATAGCAAAGATTACAGCTATTACCAGAGACAGGATTCATGCCAAGGCTGTATGCAGGGTACGAGTTATAAGACGTGCTACAAGTATTGCACTCAATACAGATTATACAGTTATTTATGTAGGCAGAAGTAAGAAGCTTACTGTAAGATACAGACCATCAGGAACAACTGTTAAGAAGGTGAAGTGGAAGTCAGGTGATTCAGGCATAGCCAGAGTAACT
>CAZFFA010000164.1:0-6556 GCA_964517955.1 uncultured Jutongia sp.
ATGCTCCTTTCCCTGGTATGTGCCGGATGTATGGCTGTCCATCAGGAACAAGCATAACACAGCAGGGCAATTCGTGCTATAATTTTCACGCGAAAGTGTTTGCATAGAAACCGTAATTGCATAGAAAAGGAGAAATATACGATGCATCCTCTGTTCCATACGAAATGGTTCCACGCGGTGCTGGCCGGCGTGCTGCTGGCCGGCGGCGTGGCAATGTGGAATGTCCTTGCCTGCACGCAATGCCGCGCCTATGCTGCGTTCCAGGGCGCAACGGCCGCGGCGGCACCGGCGGTTCTGCTGCCTGCACCGGTACCCATCTCCGACTATCCCAAGTCGGATCCGGCGGGCCGGAACCTGTTTTTACGCTGGCACAAGGTGCGCGACGATGTGGCGTACGAACTGCGCCTTATGCAGGACGGCAAGGTGTTCTTTTCGTCGCAGCATATTTACGTGAATGGTTTCCACGTAGTCCTGCCGGCCGATTTCAAGGGGAATTCCTTCGAGTGGCAGGTACGGGCCCTGAACCTGGACCTGCAGCCGACGACGGCGTTTTCCCAGTCGCGGAGGGTCTATGTGGATCCGAAAGTGAACCCGGTAATCTACCCAATCCCCATGAACGGCCGCAATCTGCTGGAAGACACGGATCTGGGCGCCCGGGCGGGCCTGCCCAAAAAGAACGGGGCCTATGTGCCGGCCCGGGCGGAAAATGTGCCGGCCGGCCTGGTGGCGCCCGAAGTGTTCCCGCACCACAATGGCACGACGGCCATCAACCAGGTGTATAAATGGATCCGCGTGAACGGCGGGGAAACGTACGAAATCGAAGTGCTGAACTCCCTGCCTGCGTCCGACGCGGAGCCGGCACCGGCGGAAAAGGTGATTGAGAGGGCCTACAGCACCCACTTCGACCTCTACGATCCGCAAAAACAGGTGTCGTCGCAGCCCATGTACTGGCGCGTGCGGGCCCTGGACGCACAGGGCAGACCCATCGGCGTGTTCTGCCCGCCCCAGCAGTTTGAGACGAATCCCCGGAAGCACTATACGGTGGGCACCCTGGGCGACAGCATCACCCACGGCGGCGGCAGCGTGTCCGGCGCGCCGTCGGACTGGGAGTACGATTACCAGTCCTACCTGAAGTTCGACACCATCAACCTGGGCCAGAGCGGCGACACGAGCGAAGCGACCCTGGCGCGTTTCGAGGACGATGTACTGCCGTTCCATCCGGAATATCTGATCATCATGACCGGGTCGAACAGCCTGCGTGCCTCCTATTCGGCCCGCTCCATCATCGGCGACCTGGACGCCATCCGGCAGAAATGCGTGGACAACGGCATCAAGCCGGTCTTCCTGACCATTCCGCCCATCAATCCGGACAACATTGCCAAAGCCTTCAACGAGCCGACGGATCCGTCGTGGATGTCGAAACTGGCGAAGATCAACGCCTACATCCGCACGCAGCCCCATATCGAGTTGTACACCAAGTTCACGGAAAACCAGCCCCTGCCGACGAGCCTCGCCATCGACGGCCTGCACGTGGGCGTCGAAGGAAAACGGCTCATGGCCGAGGCCATCAACGAGCAGTGGGACGATGTACTGGCCCGCTATTACGGCAAATAAGCGCGCGGCGCGGCCGCGTTTCTGGTACAATGGACACACATACAGGAAAGGAGGGACGACATGTCGGTATATGCCATCGGGGACCTGCATTTTTCCGGAATGCCGCCCCAAAAACCCATGGATATTTTCGGCGAACACTGGCGGGACCACCGGGACAAGGTGATCCGCAACTGGACCGCCACGGTGACACCCGATGACTGGGTGGTGCTGTGCGGCGACCTGTCATGGGGCATGAAGCTGTCTGACGCCCTGCCCGACCTGGAGGCCATTGCGGCCCTGCCGGGACACAAAGCCGTGATTGAAGGCAACCATGACTACTGGTGGAGTTCCGTCAAGAAAATGACGGAAGCCACGAAAGGGGCCTTCACCTTCCTGCGCAACAGCTTCCAGCCTTTGGAAACGGAAGCGGGAACCGCGGCCCTCTGCGGCAGCCGGGGCTGGATCCTGCCGGGCTGCGAAAATTTCGACCCCGCCAAGGACCAGAAAATCCTGGACCACGAAGTGCTGCGCGTGCGCACATCCCTCGAAGCGGCGCGGGAAGCAGGGTACAGTGACATCATTTTGGCCCTGCACTATCCGCCCTTTTACGCACCGGACGAAGCCTCGCCGTTTTACGACCTGATTGAAGAATTCGGCGTACGGCGCTGCGTCTTCGGCCATATCCACGGTGAAGAAGGCGCCGGCCTGGTCTTTCAGGGACAGCGCGGCGGCTGCACATTCCGCCTGGTCTCCTGCGATACGAACGGGTTTACGCCGGTCCGGATCGGGTAACCCGCAAAAAAATGAAAAAGTTGTTGACAAGGGTTTCCCATTCAGTTATAATTATCTTGCTGTTGAAAAACAGTACATGACTCCGTAGCTCAGCTGGATAGAGCGTTTGGCTACGAACCAAAAGGTCGAGTGTTCGAATCACTCCGGGGCCACCATTTGGGCATTACTCGAACACCTTTCTGCGATGACAGGATTGTCGCAGAAGGGTGTTTTTGTGTAATTATAGAAAATCACTATTTTATCTTCATAGACTTTTACCTGGCGGATGAATCCTTGAAACGCATCAAGGGTTTGTCCGCCATTTTTCTCTGCCCTTTTTAGGATTGTCTCGAAATAAAATTCAATGGCTTCGACACTGATCCGCATTGGCACCTGTTCGTCCAGGCGCATCTGCGTCAATCGGTCACGAAGGTCAGACATCTTCTCTTCCTTCGCATTGAGACGACTTACAAGAGTAGGGGATACAGCACCGGCTTCCGACAGCTTGATGAGGCAGTCAATTTCCCTCTGTAACGATTTCATTTCAGCCTTAATAGATTCTTCCCGGACGTCATCTTTCAGCGCGTCCTGTGCGGCACACGCCTGCCTGGCAATCTCTTTCAGCGCTTCTTTGTTCCGCAAAATACCGATTGTCGTCTTGAGCACCAGCATCTCCAGCTCGTCTTTGCGAATCGGCTTGGCATGACAGACGATGCTTTTTTTCTTGCCGATTTCCGACTTGTTGTTCTTCGTACAGCATCTGTAGTAGTAATATACGGAGCCTGACTTGGAATGCCCGGACGTGCCGGTCATTGGGCTGCCGCATTCGCCACAGGTTACATTCCCGGTCAATGCAAACTCCGGATTCCTGTGCTTGGCCATGCGCTTCGAGCTCCTTTCCGCAAATATCTGCTGGACCTGGTCGAAAACCGCCTTGTCGACGATTGGCTGGCAGAATCCCGCATACTCTTCGCCGGACCATGTGTATGTGCCGATATATATCTTATTGCGGAGCAGGTGCTGCAGACTTCCGCGCCGGAACGGCATGCCTTTTGACGTCAGTATGTGCTGTTCGTTCAGGCCGTCAATCACGTCCGAGATTCGGTGACCGGTAGCGATGGCCGCGAATATGCGCTTAACGGTCTCTGCATTGGAATCTGGTTGAAGCGTGCCGTCCGGGGCTTTGCTATATCCGAACGGAACAACGGATCCAGGCCAGCGCTTCTCCAGAACATTCTCCGTCATGCCGCGCTTGACTTTCATCGCCAGCTCCGCAGAGTAGTATTCGGCATATCCTTCCAGCACTGACTCCAGGATGATGCCGGACGGGTCCGAAGTGATGTGTTCCTTCGCAGACAAGACCTTTACTCCATTCTTTTTCAGCCTTGCCTTGTAGATGGCGGCGTCGTACCGGGAGCGGGAGAATCTGTCCAGAGTGTAGACGATGACGTACTGAAATACTCCCTTCGCGCTGTCGCGGATCATGCACTGAAACTCCGGGCGCTTGTCCGTCCTGGCGGACATGGCCCGGTCCGTGTATATCCGGACGACATCATATCCGTTTGATTCCGCGAAGGCTATGCACTCCCGAATCTGCCCTTCGATTGATTCCTCTCTCTGGCGGTCCGAGGAGTATCGAGCATAGATTACGGCATTATTCATGGCGGCTCCTTAATCATGCCATTCCTGCCCACAGTCCAGGCATTTGTACCTGCGGCGATTTGCGTGATGCGCGCCGGCGATGAGGCCGATAGGACCGAGTGCGACAGCGCCGACGACGCCTTTAGTCAGCGAATATCCCTTCTTGTCGATAGAGATGTTCCTGGAATGGCACTTAGGGCAGTAGAGGACGCCACTCTTTTTCCAGGCTTCCAACTCGGCAGCCTCGGCAGCATCTTTCTTGACGAAGTAATCACGGAAAGCCTCATTATTCTCTAGCGTCTTCATAAAAAACAGCGACTCATTCGTCGTGCATTTCGTCTGATTCTGCACGTAGACGGCGGCAGGAATCATTTTGTAGCCTTCCTTGTACAGCTTGTATTTGTCGTGCAGGACAGCCACGTCTACGGGCTTGCCGTGCAGCAAAGTAATGGTGCTTGGCTCCGGCTCTTTTGGCTCCTGCTTGACTTCTTCCTGGACGGCCGACATCTCTCCGACTTTGGCTCCGCACTTCGGGCAGAACGCTGCTCCTTCAGGAATCTCCGTGCCACATTTCATACAGAACATTTCGCATCCTCCTTTACTTTTCCTCTACAGTATCAACGATTGTCGTATCACTGAAATGACCGCGGCTGATATGGTCCATCTCGTGCAGATACGTGTGCCGGTTCGCTTCCTCGTTGTACCTTGAATTCAGGACGATGGTGTAGCTTGCATCGTCGTTCTCACGGCACATTCCGTGTACGCCAATCGGCAAATCGTAGTATACGACATTAATCATCCTCGTGTCTCTCCTTGGCAAGCTGGTACTTGATGAACTCCTGCACTTCTTTGACGGCCGCCGGACTTAACTTCCGGGTCGAGTTCATCAGGGTGTGCAGGTCGGGGTTGTCATGCAGCTCCTGGGCGAGCTTTGCGGTCTCTGGATTGATGTAGTACGGAGCGGCATTCGGTTCTTCAATAATGTCACTTTTGAGTATACCAAAGTAGTCGGCCATCCTTTGAATAGCTCCCATTCTCGGCTCGTTGGTTCCTGTCTCCCAAGTTGATACCGCCTTGTTTGACACGCCTGCAATCTTCGCCAACTCCTCTTGGGACAAGTTGTGTTTCAACCGTAAATTCTTGATATTTTCCGCAATTGTCATAGTTGGTTCCTCCATTCTTTTCTGCATATTATATACGTTATCTAGATTTATTTCAAATATAGCACAATTTTAATCTAAATAAATTAGAAATTTTTCTTGATTTCCAGTTAAACTAGAATTATAATGAAAAAGACGAAAGGAGGGATGCGACAATGCCCATGACATTCACTTTAAAACAGGCACGTGAGTACCGGGAGAAATCAATGGAAGACATGGCTCAATTGCTGGATGTGCATCCGCAGACATACTCCAAAATTGAAAAGAATCCGGAGATTCTGCGCATCGGCCAGCTCAAAGAGATTTCTGCTTATCTTCGGATTCCGCTAGATCAGTTTTCTTTTTTGCCTGAGAAGTCTAGTTAAACTAGAAAAGGAGGAGAGGACATGGAGAAATCACCGATTTACGAAAACAGCGATGGCTGGCGCTTTAGCGTGGCGACGGAATCGGGTTGCGATGACAACTACAACAAAGTCACCATCTACGGAGTGCAGTACCACAAACCTGGCAGCGACACGTTGCGGTCCGCTCCTGACGCTGCTCCGTGGCGGACTACTCGCCAAGAAGCAGAAACCGACTTGGCGGACTACGCAAAGAAGCGAGGCCTTGTGAAGGTTGAGGCTTGATTTTGATTCTACCATTCAGGATTGCGGCTACACTCACTCCGAAACCGTACCGACTCAGTATAAGGATGGGACTCCTGGCCCGCTTAAGATGATCACGAAGTGGACACAGAAAGGCCATTTGTTCCTGTACAACCTGCTTAAGAGCAACGGCATTGTTCCGATGATTGAGAAAGGAGAAGGAGCATGATGAAAGTTACAGAGCTTAAAGTCCTGACCATTGTAATGACCTATTTCAGAGAAAACGAACACAGACAGCATATTGACTGCCTGATGAGTAAAAGGGATTTAGAACAGTTTGAAGACCTCGACCTGTACGTGATGATTAATCGGCTGGTAGCCGAGCTTTACAAGCGGGCTGGCGGCGAAGAATTCCCGCAAGATAGAGAGCTGATTAAGGAAGACTTGAAAGAACAGCTTGATTCCTACATCGGTGAGTACATCAAGTAATGGAGGCGGCACCATGGACGAATTAATCCGCGACATCCTGGAATTCTACAAAGACGAAAAGAACCGCAAGGAATTCGAGAAGTGGCTCCAGGCAAGGAAGGAAGGAAAGAAACATGAATGAACTGGTGCGGCAGATTCTGGACTTTTTCGCCAGCAAAGAAACACGTGAAGAATTTGAGGTATGGCTCCGAAAAGAGGCGGAAAAGGAATGAAGAAAATTGCACTTCTGGGAATCATCCTGGCACTGATTATGCTGCTGGCACCGGCGGAACAAGGTCAGAGGATGGAAACAGTCTATACCGTACAGCCAGGCGACAC
>CAZFFA010000165.1:0-6498 GCA_964517955.1 uncultured Jutongia sp.
CACAAATATATTTTTTAAAATTTCGTCAATTTTTACAATGGTCTGAACAGTAACCATAGACTGTGAATAGTAACGATTCATCAAGAAAAATAGTTGACAATCATCACAAAGTATGATATTGTAACAAAGGTTTTGCAAAAGCAATCCACACTGCCGTAGACAGTAGGTACCGGATAGCTGGTGTAAGTGAGAACGCCTACCGAGGAAGATTGTTTCAATTATGAACTATTTCACCTCTCTGTATACGTGTGCAGAGAGGTTTTTATATTTTATAAAAAACGTCTGCAAAGCAGTGGAAATATGGGGACAACCCAGGAAAGGAGATTTTACTCATGGCAAAAGTTGAAATCAAACAGCCTATAGTTGATGAGATTAAGGCTAAGATTGATGGTGCTGCTACAGTAGTTTTAGTTGACTACCGTGGACTTACAGTTGAGCAGGATACAAAGCTCCGTAAAGGACTTAGAGAGGCAGGATGTGAATACAAAGTATACAAGAACACACTTATGAAGCGTGCTTTTGAAGGTACTGATTTCGCACAGTTAGATGATTTACTTGATGGACCATCTGCAATCGCTATTTCTAAGGAAGATGCTACTGCTCCTATCAGAATCCTTAACAATATCGCTAAGGAAGCTGAAGCACTTGAATTTAAGGGTGCAGTTGTTGAAGGTACATTCTATGATGTTGATGGTGTTAAATCACTTGCAAGCATCCCTTCAAGAGAAGAACTTATTTCCAAGTTACTTGGTTCTTTACAGTCACCTATTACAAATCTTGCTCGTGTTCTTAATCAGATCGCTGAGAAGGGTGAAGGTACTGCAGAGGCATAATCCTTTTATCGGATATTATGGTGAGTACAGGCTCACATTTTAAGCGTGAAAGCGCAGTTTAAGAAGTAAATACTTCAAAAGATACTACGGTTACAATGACCGCAACGAATAATTTATATTTTATGGAGGTAAATAAAATGACTACTCAGGAATTTATTGATGCTATCAAAGGCATGACAGTTTTAGAATTAAACGATTTAGTTAAAGCATGTGAAGAAGAATTTGGTGTATCTGCAGCAGCAGGTGTTGTTGTAGCAGCAGCCGGAGCAGCAGGCGGAGCTGAAGAAAAAGATGAGTTTGACGTAGAACTTACAGAAGTTGGACCAAACAAGGTTAAGGTTATCAAGGTTGTTCGTGAAGTAACTGGTTTAGGTCTTAAGGAAGCTAAGGAAGTTGTTGATGGTGCTCCTAAGGTTCTTAAAGAAGCTGCAGCTAAGGCAGAAGCTGAAGATATCAAGGCTAAGCTTGAAGGCGAAGGTGCTAAGGTTACACTTAAATAATTATATTCACTTTGAATATTTTGGAATCCCCTTATCATTCGTGGTAGGGGGATTTTAATTTTAGGAGATAGGAAATTGCGTATACAATGGTGGTGTGCAAAGGCAATGCGCTGGCATTGCCTTTTTTGTTTTATAGGATTAAGGTGTCAAAATATTGTAAAAATGCACAAAAAAGATTGATAAAAATTATTGTAAGTATACAAAATGCAAATTTACTGTTGACTTAATAAAATAAAAATAGTAGTATACTTATATCAAATATGGTGATAACAAGCTAGATTGTTACTATTCGTTAGGCAAGACTGGATTGTACTTAGAATTAATGACTCTTTAAAGAGTGCTTATATTAGTCGAAGGTATGATGCAGTTTTTATTTTGTTAGAAAACTTTCTGTTCTCTACAAAATAAAACACTCCACAGAAAGGGTTGGAGAGATATGAAGGTATTAAAAGTTATCAATAATAATGTTGTAAGTGCTTTGGATGACCGTGGAAAAGAAATAGTAATAATGGGTAAAGGCGTCGGCTTTGGAAAAAAGCAGGGTGAACTGATAGAAGAAAACCGGATTGAGAAGAAGTTTTCAATGCCTGATGAGAGTATGCAGAGATTTGAAACGCTGCTTAGTGAAATTCCATATGAGCATATTCAGACAGCCAATAAAATTATTGCTGTGGCAAATGATAAACTGGGTATAAAGCTCAACAAAAATGTGTATATTACTCTTACGGATCATCTTAATTTTGCTATTACAAGGATAGAACAGGGAATAATTGTTGAAAATGCACTTCTTTGGGAGATTAAGAAGTTTTATCAGCAGGAATTTCAGATCGGTTTAGAGGCACTCAAGATAATAAAAGAGAATTTGGGTGTTGAACTTCCGGAGGATGAGGCGGGCTTTTTTGCTCTTCATCTTGTAAATGCTGAGATGAGTGCAGATATGCATCAGACGATGAATGTCCCGGGAGTTATCAAGGATATAATGAATATAGTTAGTTATACATTTGCTGTTGATATAGATAGTAAAAGTGTTTACTATGACAGGTTTGTTACACATTTGAAGTTTTTTCTTGGACGTGCAGTCAGGAATGAAACGTACAGAGAAAATATAATTGAAGGCTTGACAGATATGATCAAAAATGGTTATCCTAAGAGCTACAGATGTGCGCTTCGTATAAGAGATTATATACGTGCAAGACTTAAATATGAGGTGTCAGATGAAGAAGTAACTTATATGGCTATTCATATTGAAAGAATGGTTACTGAATAAAATAAAGCAAGGGATTGTTACATTAAGTTGGCAAAACCCAGACAGATTACGGTAAGGCTAGATAAAACAGTGTTACTTTATTTGTCTGGGTTTTGTTAGTTTAGAAGGTAAAGCACCAAAAACTTTTACACCTTAATATCTATAAGTTTTATGTTGAAAATTCCTTAGTTAATCATTGTAACTAAGGTTCAAATAAAATACATTTATAAAATATTTATATGAAAGGGGAAAATATTATGACAACATTTGTTTACACAATTACAGACGAGGTAGGAATTCACGCAAGACCAGCAGGACTTCTTGTAAAGGAGGCAAAACAGTACAGCTCAACAGTTACAATTGAGTGCAATGGAAAGAGTGCAGATGCACGTAAGCTTATGGCTCTTATGGGACTTGGAGTAAAGAAGGGCGATACAGTTACTGTAAAAGTAGAAGGTGATGATGAAGCAGATGCAGCAGCTAAGCTTGAAGAATTTTTCAAAGCAAATCTGTAGAACTGATAAAATTGATAGTTGCTGTTCATAGCTTAAAGGCTTAAAGTGAGAACGGCAACAATTGATATACACTGATCCGAATAAACGGGGGGCTGAATTATGGAAAAGTATGTTGGAAAGAAAATCTTTAATGGAGTAGCAATTGGAAAGATTAAATTTTATTCAAAAGAGCAGAATATAGTTGTAAGAAAGAAAATAGAAGATTCTGAGGCAGAGATTGAACGTTATGAGAAAGCGAGAGATACTGCTATTGAACAGTTACATGAACTGTATGAAAAGGCTATAAAAGAAGTAGGCGAAATGAACGCTGAAATTTTTGATGTTCATGCAATGATGCTTGAAGATGATGATTACAATGATTCTGTAAAGAATATCATCACAACACAGAAGCTGAATGCTGAATACGCAGTAGGACAGACAGGTGATAACTTTGCAGAGATGTTTGCCAACATGGATGACGAGTATTTTAAGGCACGCTCGGCAGATGTCAAAGATATTTCTGAAAGAGTTATATCTGTGTTATGTGGTGGAGAAAGCACAAGTGATATAGGTGATGAACCTGTAATTATCGTTGCAGAGGATCTTGCTCCAAGTGAAACTGTTCAGATGGATAAGACAAAACTTCTTGCATTTGTTATAAGACTTGGATCTTCTAATTCCCATACTGCGATTCTTGCAAGAACCATGAGCATACCTGCTCTTATCGGTGTTGATATCAGTGAAGAATGGAATGGCAAAATGGGTATAGTTGATGGCTATACAGGTACATTTATAGTTGATCCGGATGATGAAGTTATAAAGGAATATACAGAGAAAAAATCAAAAGATGAAGAACAGAAGCAGTTGCTTTTGCAGTTGAAGGGCAAGGATAATGTTACAAAATCAGGGCAGAAGGTTAATCTTTATGCCAATATAGGAAGTCCTTCTGATCTGGCAGCAGTTCTTCAGAATGACGCAAGTGGAATTGGTCTTTTCAGAAGCGAGTTCCTTTATCTTCAGTCGGAGGATTTCCCAACAGAAGAGGAGCAGCTTAAGGCATACAAGCAGGTTGCAGAAACTATGGCAGGTAAGAAAGTTATAATCCGAACACTTGATATAGGTGCAGATAAGCAGGTTGATTATTTTAATCTCGGAAAAGAGGATAATCCTGCTATGGGTTACAGAGCTATCAGAATATGTCTAAGCCAGCCGGATATATTTAAGACACAGCTTCGGGCACTTTTCAGAGCAAGTGCGTATGGCAATATAGCTATAATGTATCCAATGATCACATCAGTTGAGGAAGTAAGGCGTATAAAGGAAATATCGAAAGAAGTAAAAGAGGAACTTAAGGCAAGTGGTGTAGCTGTAGGCGATGTTGAAGAAGGCATTATGATTGAAACGCCGGCAGCAGCTTTGATAAGCGATCTGCTGGCCGAAGAGGTTGATTTCTTCAGTATCGGTACAAATGACCTTACGCAATATACTCTTGCAATTGACCGTCAGAATGCAAAGCTTGATACATTCTACAATCCACATCATGAAGCAATTCTGCGAATGATAAAAATGGTAGTGGACAATGCCCATAAAGCAGGAATATGGGCCGGTATATGTGGTGAGCTTGGTGCAGATATGGAACTTACAGAGACATTTATCAAAATGGGAGTTGATGAACTTTCAGTTTCACCGGGATGTATACTTCCTATACGAAAGATAATTCGTGAGGCAGAGTAGCAATTACTTTTTATGGCATTTACATTTGCATTTGTGTTTACATCCACAGCTTCCTAAGGAATCAAGGATTTTGTACACTTCATCCCATGAACGTTTCATACACAATGCCTTTTTGTTGATGAATTTATTCTGAGTACAGCAGCGTAATTTTCGACGGATTGACATGATAGAACCTCATACATGTTGTTATTATAATTAGCATATGTATTCTTACGAAAAAGGTGATTTAAATTTACGAAAATATTTACGAAAACGTTTAGGTTGGTGTCCTTTTGTAGTCCATAGTAAGCTACAATATATTCAGTTATCAAATTACAACAGTAATGGTAACGAGATATACCCCTCAAACCCCTCTCCTCTTCAGGGCTTAGGTCTTGAAGGGGATTTTTTTGCTTTAAAGAAAAGCTCGTATTTCCTTTAAGCCTTTAAGTCAGTTTTATTCTTACTATTGACACATAAATTTAAAAAGGTAATAATAGGGGGATAGATTTAGATATAGGAGAATAGTGTGAAAAAAACGTGCGCAGAAATGAGGATTAAAATGAAAGAGAATAATCAATTTACAAAAAATGATACTTTGATTTTAAAAGGAATTGCAATATTGATAATGATGTATCATCATTGCTTCTGTACGTTGGAAAGATTCAGCAATTATAATGTACAGTTTTGTATTGTTTCTCAGGATATAGGTATCAGGATATCTAATTTTGGAAAAATATGTGTTGCTATATTTACTTTTTTAAGTGCGTATGGAATGACGATATCATGGAAAAACAGTAAAAACACTGATGCGCCATATTCTGAAAGAACAACAAAGTTCCTTAAAAAGAGAATGTTTAATCTGATGCAGGGCTGGCTTATAATATTTGTTGTCTGCGAGGTGTTCTGCTGGTTTATGGATAAAAGGCAGTTGAGCGTGTATACAGGAAATACAGCAAGAAAGCTTGTATATATGTTTATTGATGGTCTTGGACTGGCTGATCTATTTGGAACACCAACTCTGATAGCAACATGGTGGTATATGAGTCTTGCTATTGTATTGATAATCCTGTTTCCTGTACTTATTATGCTTTATAAGAAGTTTGGTGCACTTTTATTCCTGGGAGCTGTTGTAGTAATTCCGAGAGTTTTTGACATAAGCTATGAACCTGTCACAAACTGGATATTGACATTTGCAATAGGAATGGTTTGTGCTGATTTAAATCTTCTTGTAAGAATAAAGAAGTTTAAGCTGTCAGAGAACAGAGTTGTTGATTATGCTGTTAAATTTGCAGCCAGCATGATACTTCTGGTTGGATGTTTTTATTTCAGAGAAATGGCTGACATAGGATTTTTCTATGAATTTAGACATACATTTGTTACACTTCTTGTTATATATATGTCATATGTATTTATATGTGACGTGCCGTATTTGAAGGGGATACTGGCTTTCTTTGGAAAACATTCCATGAATATATTTTTGATTCATTCATTTATAAGAACTACTTATTTTGAAAAATTCATATATGGTTTTAAATATCCATTGTTGATAATTTCTGTATTATTTGCCATTTCGTTGTGCGTTTCGATTGTAATAGAAAGGTTGAAGGCGTGGCTGGGTTACAATAAACTTGTATCTGCGTTGAGAGAAAAATATATGTAACAGTTCAGCCTCTCATTTCTTACATTCATAAACCTGCCAGCTACGCTGT
>CAZFFA010000166.1:0-6444 GCA_964517955.1 uncultured Jutongia sp.
GAGTGCCCTTGCTATAGTCCTTGCATTCTGCGCAACCTCAAGAGTATGTGTGAGTCTGGTTCTATAATGATCTCCTTCCGGATCAAGAAATACCTGTGTTTTGTCTTTCAGTCTTCTAAAAGCCTTACAGTGAAGAATCCTATCTCTGTCTCTCTGATAATCAGTTCTTATATCACATTGTTCTTCTTCCCTGTCTCTTCCTTTTGTCTTGTCAGAAAAGGAAGCATATTCGCATAAAAATATATGTTCTCTTTCTTCCTGCCTGCATCTGAGGTTTTCTCTTTCTTTCTCGCCCGACTCTCCCATACTCTTCTCCATTCCTGCCGTTTACACAATATGTGCAGACAGCAACGCATAAACAGAATTTATTCACATACCTGCATCTCGCCCATATAGTAGAACCCTTTGCTTTCACACAGTTTAACAGGTACTATTTTTCCAATGAGTTTCTCATCTCCCGGAAAATGTACAACATAGTTCTGACTTGTTCTGCCTGTAACAAGATGCTCATCCTGTTCGTTTTTCTCTTCAACAAGTACATCTACAGTTTTCCCTACATCTTTTGCAGCCTTCTTTGAAGCAATGTCCTGAATCCTGCCTAACAGTCTGTCAAATCTTTCCTTAACTACTTCCTCCGGAACCTGTTCTTCCATTGATGCTGCCGGAGTTCCGGTTCTCTTACTATATATAAAAGTAAATGCACTATCGTATTCTACTTTTTCTACAACATCAAGAGTCTGTTCAAAATCTTCGTCTGTTTCTCCCGGGAAACCAACTATGATATCCGTAGTGATAGCTATATCAGGAACAGCTTTTCTTATCTTGTCAACAAGCAGAAGATAATCTTCCTTAGTATAATGGCGATTCATAATCTTAAGAAGTCTGTCACTTCCTGACTGAAGAGGAAGATGCATCTGCTTACAAAGCTTCTTTGATACCCCCATATATTCAATCAGTTCATCTGATAAATCTTTCGGATGAGATGTCATAAACCTGATTCTCTCAAGACCATCTATCGCTTCTACCTTTTTCAAAAGTTCCGTAAATGATATAGGATTTTCAAGGTTCTTTCCATAAGAATTAACATTCTGTCCAAGCAGCATAACTTCAACAACACCATCTGCAACCAGACATTTAATCTCCGCTACAATATCTTCCGGATCTCTGCTTCTTTCCCTTCCCCTTACATATGGAACTATACAATAACTGCAGAAATTGTTGCAGCCAAACATTATATTGACACCGCTCTTAAACTTGTATTTTCTCTCAATCGGAAGTTCCTCAACTATTTCTGTTGTGTCCTCCCACACATCAATTATCATCTTCTTTGAATCAGCCCTGTCAAGAACTTTCATCGCAAGAAGTTCTGCAAATTTAAATATATTATGTGTTCCAAATATAACATCAACATTGCGGTAACTCTGCCTGATCTTATCAACAACTGTCTTTTCCTGCATCATGCAGCCGCAAAGCATAGTAACCATTTCAGGATTTTTCTTTTTGTACTTTTTAAGCTGACCAAGACGTCCGTAAACTTTAAGATTGGCATTTTCCCTTACTGTACATGTATTGAATATTACAAGGTCTGAATCTTCCGATTCAGTTTCTTCATATCCGATCATATTAAGAATACCAAGTATTTTTTCTGAATCCCTGGCATTCATCTGACAGCCGAAAGTATTTACACAGCATGTAAGATTTCTGCCCTTCTCTTTCTTCTTTTCATCCATCCATTCACGCAGCTTACGTATAAAGTAATACTGTCTCTCTGGTTCATTTTCCGGTGGTGGTAATGTAATATCAATATCTTTTACTGCCTGTTCTATATCTTTGTAATTCATCAGTTAACCTCATTCTTTTTTTAGTTACAGTAATAATTCCTATAATAACTTTACTACTGTTCCCATATTTGCCGGAAGTTCTACATGAAGCATATTTCCATTAAATTCCGCTTTTACACCTGTATATCTTTCATCATCAGAAACAGGTTTAATTAAAATCTCTGCCTTATCTGCATCTACTGGAAGTGGTACATCAAATGCAGCCATATTTTCATCATTGTTAAGTGCAACTACTATTGCATCATTTCCATTGATCCTTCCGTATGCAAACTGTCTGTTACGAAGATATAATTCTTTGTACTTTCCTTCGCTTAATTCTGCATATTTTTTCTTTAATGCTCCAAGCTGCATACAAAGATTTGTAATCTCATTTTTCTCATAATAATCTTTATAATCAGATAATTCAAGACATGGTCTTAAATTCCAGTCATTACCATTCTCCTTCTTTCCTTCTATAGCAAATTCCGAGCCATAATATATAGAAGGTATTCCATATAATGTGTAAAGAAGTATTGTAACATCATAAAGATTTTCTTTAACATTTAATTTTGAATATATTCTTTCAACATCATGATTATCAACAAAAGTATAAAGTCTTCTATCACCACATATATCAAGAAGTCTCTTTACTGAATGTGCTATCTCAAAATAATTGTGGTCATTGTGACCTGAATAGAGTCCCTTATGAAGTTCATAATTTGTTACGGAATGAAGCGTATCATCATTGACCCATCTGCTGTAATCACCATGAATAACTTCTCCCATAAGCCAAAAATCTTCTTTCACCTCATTGGCAACACATCTTAGCATCTTCATAAAATCAAAATCAAGAACATCCGCTGCATCAAGTCTTATTCCGTCAATATCAAACTCTGAAACCCAGAATCTTATGACATCTGCAATATAATCCTTAACCTGTGGATTTCTCTGATTAAGTTTTACAAGAAGATTATATCCACCCCAGTTATCATATGAAAGACCATCATTATACTCATTGTTGCCGCCAAAGTTGACATTGCAGAACCAGTCACGATACTGGGAATTCTCTCTGTTTTTCAAAAGATCCTCAAATGCAAAGAAACGTCTACCAACATGATTAAACACACCATCTACGATAACCTTCATACCTTTTTCATGAAGATATGATACAAATTTTTTAAAATCATCATTGCTTCCAAGACGGCAGTCTACTTTCTTGTAATCTGTAGTTTCATACCCATGTCCAACAGATTCAAATAACGGTCCTATATAAATTGCCGTACATCCTATTTTTTCAGCATGATCTGCCCATTTTGTAAGCTTGTCAAAATGACTTTCAGCCACACCATCATTTTCTTTTTTACATCCACAAAGTCCCAATGGATAAATATGATAAAAAACTGCCTCATCATACCACTTCATATATCTTTCCTCCAATCAAGTAAAATAATATTGCATTTGCTCATGAAGCCTTACAGTTACTGTAAGACTATGTAATAATATGTAATTTATATAAGCATCTTTTTAACATGTCAGATTATCAGTTCCAAGATACTTTTCTTCAAACTCAGGAACAGGAACAGGTCTTGCAAAATAAAATCCCTGTATATAATCAGGTTCAAGTTCAAGAACACATTGATAATCCTCGTACGTCTCCACGCCTTCATAACATACCTTAAGATTCAGGCTGTGTGCAAGTTCTGTGAATTGCTTGACTACCATATAGTCATACTGGCTGTCCTTTATATTTCTTATAAATGACTGATCAATTTTAACAAGATCAAACATCATCTCTTTTATATACTTCAAATTGGAATAACCTGTTCCAAAATCATCTATAGCAAGATTAAGATTACGTGTCCTAAATGATTTTAATATATTCTGTGTTATTCCACCGCCTTCAAGCTCGCCACTCTCTGTAATTTCAAAGAGAACATTTTCAAAATTGAAATTAAGATTTTCCATACAGGTATCAATATCCCTTATCACATCACTTTTATTGATCTGAACAAATGAAAGATTGATATTGACCCTGAATTCTGGTATCGTATCCTGCCACTTCTGACACTGTTTCATAGCTGTCATAATGATCCATCTGCCGACCGGAATGATAAGACCACTTTCTTCAAGTAACGGAATAAACGCCCCTGGAGAAACATGACCAAATTTATCATTGTTCCATCTTATAAGAGCCTCTGCTCCAAGTATACTTTTTTTCTTAACATTAACAATAGGCTGAAAAAACAGTTCAAATCCTTCAAAGTCATTTTCTACTGCCTTTCTAAGCTCCTCCTGCATATCAAGCCTTTTAAGATAATCCTCATATCTTCTGCTGCTATATCTTACACATGCATTTTTCCCCATCTTCTTCGCTTCCCTAAGCGAAAATTCATCTTTTTCGATAAGCTGTATATCTCCCACGCTTTTATCATCAAAATAAATGCTTCCACCGGATATAGTATAAAAAATCTGATATCCGCTTTTTGATATATACTGATTTACACCGCTTTGTATTTTATCATAAAGTTCTTTCGCCGGATCAATAACTGAAGTATTGAGATTCTTACAAAATATCATAATCTCATCACCATCCATACGGTAAACACTGCCTATCCCCTGTACACTATTTTTTATACATTCTGCTGTATGAAAAAGGATTTTGTCACCTATAATTTTTCCATATTTTTCGTTGATATCCTTAAGATTGTCAACTCCTATCAAAAGCATAAAACCATTTACATCTTCCGATTCACTCATATCCATAATGTCAGCCCTTAAAATTTCTTCACAATAAAGTCCTGTCACATTATCGATCTTATTTCGCCTTCCAAGTTCTGAAATTCTTCCAACCAGAAAATTTTCTCTTCCGTCTTTATCTAAAAGGACACGAGCTCTGCAGCTTATCCATATAGGATCTCCATTCTTATCAAGCCATCTGTATTCTAAATTGTGATCTGCTTTTTCACCTTTGGCAATTTTTTCCAAATCATCCATCAACAACTGCCTGTCTTCTGGATATACAAAACTCATCAGTTTTGCACTCGCATTGTTCATCTGTACCTCATCAAATAAAAACACTTCTGCCGCTCTGTCAGATATAGTATAAAAATCACGTTTCATATCGTATATAAACAAATAGTCGTCCGTACACGATGATAACACCTTTATTATATTGTCAATCTGTTCAAAATCTACAATAATGTTCTTCACCGTTTTCCTCCTTAATATAAAACAACAATTTTCTCCCACATCAACCATTGTATCGTCTTTCATCTTTTTGAATCTTTTCATTACTTATTTTAACAAAATATCTTACTGCAATCAATGATAAAACAGCCATAATTATCAAAAATATTACAACAGCATTTCTTAACAAAGCTGACTTAACTCCAAGTGCAGCAGGCAAAACATATGTCGTAGTATTAAACAATATATGTGTCATTATAGAACAAAGAATACTTCCTGTAGAATAAACGACCATTCCAAGAGCCATACCAAGTATAAATGCATAACACCCCTGTATAAGATTCATATGATACAGCCCAAAAAAGAACGCCTGCAGTGCATTGGCAGTCCAGAAACTGAATCCAATATGAAATCTGTCAAACATTGCCCCTCTAAATATGATTTCTTCCGATACAGGTCCTATCAATAGTACATATATAATTGTCATTCCAAAACTGTCGACATCAAAATTTGACATAAGCTTTGTATATCCTTCAAACATCTTTGGAAAAAGATTTGATATAAATGTCATGGCAAAAGTTATGATAATGCACCCACCAACTGCTACACATATTATAGATAAAACATTCTTTTTACAAAAAACCTTCTTATAATCAATCCCCTTTACACGCCAGCTTGATTTTCTATAAAGAATAGCACACCATATAAAAGACAGCGATGCACTTACGGCTGATATCCATATAAGAAATGAACCGGTATCTCTCATTTGTGACATCTTATAAGCTGCAGATATATAGTTTTCTCCTCTTGCAATATATACAGCAATTCCGCCGCCAAAGCATATCATATACGCCAGTAACTGCATCAAAACTATCCCACAAAATATAAGCCCGGATTTAAAAATCATATCTATTTTTAATTTATTCATTCTATTCTTTTAATCCTCCATCTTAATAAATATACCATTATAATCTATCTCATATAGATTTTGATATTCATTATAATCCACAGACATAAAAAGTCATGCCATCAGGCATGACTTTTTATGTTATCTTTATTATTTCTTACGCTGTAAAAACTCTGGTATTTTAATTGCACCATCATCTGAAGAACGGCCATGTGAAATAGGCGGTGTTGGAATCTGTGGTCTTGAAATCTGCTGAGCATGTGAAGGTGTGCTGATTGTAGCTGCACTCTTATGCTGAGCCGGAATCTGACCTTCCTTTGTTGGGAAATTTGTCTTCGGTGCAGAAGGCTGTGAACTGATAAATATAGGTTTAGCTGCCGGCTTTGCAGCACCTTCTTCTGCATTTTCCTCAAGACCTGTCGCAATTACTGTAATCTTAACAGTATCATCATCAGAGCCATCACTTACACCAAATATGATGTTGCTATTTTCTCCGGCAAGCTCTTCTATGTATGATGCAGCCTCACTTGA
>CAZFFA010000167.1:0-1895 GCA_964517955.1 uncultured Jutongia sp.
TCCCCTCATGAATGAGGGGCTAGGGGAGTTGATGTGTCGAAGACACTTTTTTATATGGACAATTTTAAGATAATGTCCATGTATAGACAATAACTGATAAGTGAAGATTGATTTTTAATTATACGGTTGGTAAATTATAAGCAGATGGACATCTGTACATAAATATTCAGCTGGAGTGATTGAAATGAAATTTAAATTATCAGATAAAAAAAGCAGATTTGCGAAACGGACATTAGCAGACTTTACAGAAAGAATGATTGTAATGCTGGCAGATATGTCGTTAGAAGAGATTTCTGTCCAAAAAATATGCGATATATGCAATTATCCAAGATCAACATTTTATAACTATTTTGATGACATTTATGATCTTATGGATTATTGCTGGATTACAATTATGAAAGATATGGATATAGAAAAATATCTGAATGTTCAGGGAGAACAAAACACAGAACAGATATTTTCTCTGTTGTATGGATATCTTGACCAGTATAGAGCACAGATTTACCGGATTTTAGTAAAAAATAATCTGGAGGGAAGATGCATGGCTTCTTTGCATGCTTTTATGAAAAAGCAGATAGGACAGGTAATAAGCAAATGTCCTGGAACGAAGGATTTTCCTGTGAGGGAAGATGTTATGGTTGACTACTATGCTGCTACGCTTGAAATGCTGCTTGAAAAATGCTTTTTTACAAAGGAACAGCTAAGCAGAGAGGAAGCATTACAAGCAGTCCGATTTCTGCTTGGAAGTGTGGAAAAGGAGGCTCATAAAAAATGATTTTGTATTTCAGTGCAACAGGAAACGGAAAATATATCTCAGAACAGATTGCAGAGAAAACAAACGAAACATGCATGTCTATCGTAGACTGCATCCGTGAAGATAAGTATGTTTTTTCTGATGAAACAATACTTGGAATTGTGGTGCCGACTTATTTCTGGCGTCTTCCACGGATTGTTGCAGAATATCTGGATAAACTTAGAACAGAAAATTGTGGATATACATTTTTTCTTGCCAGTTATGGGACAACAACAGGGAATGCTGGCAGCATGGCGAAGGACATTATGGCTCATCATTGGCAGAAGTTTGACGCTTACTATAGTGTGATCATGCCGGATACATGGACACCGGTATTTGACCTTACGGACAAGAATAGAGTTGATAAGTGGCTGAGTGATGGCAAAAAGCAGCTTGAACTTGTTATCGACAATATAATGTCAAAAAGAAAAGGTGATTTTATAGACAGAAAATTACCAAAATGGGTAGCTGCAATTCCGGCAGCTTATATGTATGCGACAGAGAGAAAAACAAAAAATCTGTCGGTAAACAAAGATGTATGTGTCGGTTGCGGTGTCTGTGCGAAAAAATGTCCTGTCGAAGCGATACAGATGGAAGACGGATGTCCTATCTGGAAGTCTGAAGAATGTGAAATGTGTCTTGGATGTCTTCACAGATGTCCGAAATTTGCAATCAGCTATGGCAATGGAAAAACGGGCAGACATGGACAGTATAAAAATCCGTACACCAGAATTTAGGAGAAAATTTAATCCCCGTTTTATAATGAATAGAAGTAAAATTTGTTTCACTATAAAACGGGAAATGAGAATTATTTTTACATAATCTGCATTTTCTTCATAGTCTTTCCAAATAATATAGCTGCAATGAGAATAGACAATATATCAGCAACAGGTTGTGCCCATACAAGTCCGGTCATTCCAACAACAGCCTGCAAAATAAATAATGCAGGAATGAAGATAATTCCCTGACGGCTCATACTAATAAGCAATGCAGGTGTCGCAGCACCCATTGCCTGAAGTGCATTGACCAATACATAAAACACACCAAAAAGAAAACTGGTGGAAAGATGTATTCTTGCAAACTGAACTGCATAAGTAAAAGC
>CAZFFA010000167.1:1940-6419 GCA_964517955.1 uncultured Jutongia sp.
GATCTGTAAGAAAAGCACCAACAATCTGATTGGTAAATATATAACAGATAGCTGCAAGGACAGTTCCTAAAATAAGTGCAAAAATAATTGTAAATTTAAAAACTTCCTTAAAGCGTTTCCGTGTTTTCGCACCTACACAATAACCAAGAATCGGCTGTACACCCTGCTCCAGCCCCATACAGATCATACCGGTAATTGTAATAACCTTCATTGCAACACCCATTCCGGCATCTGCCATATCTCCATAATGAGACATCTGGCTGTTAATGATAATCTGGGACACGCTCATCAATACATCACCTAAAGCGGCAGGAACACCAATAGCCAAAACGCTGGCAGCGATTCCCTGTTTTACAGTAAAGTCTTTCAGTCTGATAGAAAGCATGGATTTTCCTTTCAGAAAATAAGAAATATAAAATCCTGCACCGACAATATTTCCAATCACAGTTGCGATTGCAGCACCTTTAATGTCTAATCCAAGCGTAAGAATAAAAATAGGATCCAAAATTACATTGACAAGATTTCCAAGTAATAATCCAAACATTGCTTTCCAGGATTCCCCTTCTGTACGGACAATATTGCCATAACAGTTAGAAACCAGGACAAAGGGGCCGGCAAATACAATAATGCTCAGATAGCTTTTTGCATATTCATAAGTATCCACACTGGCACCAATCAAATTCAAAATCGGATCTATAAATATAAGAATTAATGCCGCCAGCAAGATACCTACAAATACACAACCCCAAAAACAAAAAGCGCAGGACTTTCTGGCTTTTTCTTTGTTCCCTTCTCCTAATGCTCTGGAAATTACAGAAGTTCCACCGATTCCAAACAGCGTTCCCAGAGACATAAAACTCAGATATACCGGTGTCGCAAGAGAGACTGCTGCAACCAGTAAAGCGTTATGTGTCTGACCGATAAAAAAGGTATCGGCAAGATTATAGACAAGTACCATCAGCATAGCTGCCATAGCCGGCAGTGCGTTTTTCATTACCGCTTTTGGAACTGGCATACTGCTGAATACCTCCAGATTTTTATTGTTTCCCATGAAAATATATCCTCCTTGTTAAACGTAATTTTATATGATACAATTAGCATCTGATACGAATTGTATCACTTGTGCGATGGACTGAAAATATGGGAATCTGAGACTATTTTCGAGTTTTGGTATCAGATAAAATGCAAGGAGGACAAAGATATGAAGCCCGATGATAAACGACATATTGAAAATATACGTGTTAAAAAAAGTATTCAGACAGCCTTGTTTTCGCTTATGGAAAAGAAAAAATTCTCAGAGATCAGAGTATCAGATATAATCTCAGTGTCAGGTGTTGCCAAAGCATCTTATTACAGAAATTTTCATTCGATGGAAGATGTTATATATTTTTATATTGAACAGATGAATCAGGAGCTTGCCAGTCGAATGTTAAAACAACATGATACGGATATGAAAATAATCCGTCAAAACTTGATAACATTGTATAAATATTATCTTGAACATCGGGAAGAAATCCTGTTGTTATGTTCCAATGGTTTTTATGAACTCATTCAGGATAATACGGATCAGTTCCTTATCAATGCGATCGGAGATATGCCTTCCAGTTCGATTGACCGCTATAATATATTTTTGCTGTCAGGTGCAATATGTCATGTGCAGATTGAATGGTTGAAAAATAAAGCCCCTGAATCACCAGAGGTTTTTGCAGATTTCAATATGAAATTTATTGAAAATAATAAGGAGATTTTAAACCAATGTAAGTAATATGGAATTCTACCACGCAGGGACTTAAATCTTTGAGATACTCCGATGTTGACATCCTAACATCATTAGGATAAAATAAACCTAATGATGTTAGGATTGGAGATGGGATTATGTTCCATAAGGGACTAAACAAGGAAATCATTGTAAATGCAGCAAAAGAACTGATTGAGCAGGAAGGTGTTCAGAATTTCTCCATGAGGAAACTGGCGGATAAGCTGGAAGTAAAAACAGCATCCTTATATACTCCCATCTTTGACAATTACGTAAATAAAAAACTGCTGTGAGTCCAGCATTTATGGGCTTTGCGGCAGTTTTGAGATGAATTTTAAAATATAGTAATGTTTTTGTTACAGAAAAATTTTTGTAAAATGCAGTAAAATCAAGGGATTTCAATGCTTATGCAGTAGCAGATAAGGTTCTAAAAATAAAATGTACCCTATAGATTAGACAGTTTGAGTTTTTAAAACCCTTACCATTGGACAGTAAGTTTTAATGAAAACCCTTAAATCTAGACAATGAGTTTACAGGGAACCCTTAACTTCGGACATGGTGCTGATAAAACCCTTTATTTGGGACAAGATCGGTTTTTGACTCCAATTCAGATTGATATTACAATAAAAATGAATTGGAGGAAATTATGGCAAACAAAAAGTTTACAGAACAAGAAATGCTCACACTGAGAAATAGTAAATATGTATTGGATGTATCACCGAGCATTGTACATTTCTCAGCAGAATTTAAAAAACTGTTTTGGGATGAACTGTCAAAGGGCAAGCTTCCACGTGAGATTGTTTCGACTCTTGGGATAGATCCAAACATCCTAGGAGATTCCAGAATAAATGGTCTGAAAACCATGATTGGAAATGAAGTAAAAAAGGGAAATGGTTTTCGGGATCTTAACACCTATGCACAGGGGTGTAACGGATATCTTTCGGCTGAAAATCGGATAAAATATTTAGAAATGCAACTGGCATATAAAGATCAGGAGATTGAGTTTCTAAAAAAAATTGTATCTTTAGATCCGGAGGCTCCGGAATAATGAAAATACCAGCCCATGCAAAGTATCAGATTATTTATGATACCATGCAAAAAAACAATAATCTATTGAATGTAGCTGCCATGTGCGAAATTGCAGGAGTATCCCGTTCGGGATATTACCATTATCTCTCAACAGAAGACCAGCGAATGGAAAGGGAGGAACGGGACAGACAGGATTTTCTTTTAATTCTGAAGGCATACCAGTACCGAGGATATCACAAGGGTGCCCGCAGCATATATATGAGGTTGTTGCACATGGAACCGCCGATAGTGATGAATATTAAAAAAATCCGGTGCCTGATGAAGAAATACAACTTAAAGTGTCCGATTCGCAAAGCCAACCCCTATCGAAGGATGGCAAAAGCAATGGCAACCGCATATACCGCACCCAATATAGTAAATCGTGAATTCGAGGAACACGGACCAAGAAAAATTCTATTAACGGATATCACGTATATCATAAACGGAAAAGCACCTAGGTGCTATATGTCAACAATTATAGATGCCTGTACCAAGGAGTTATTGTCATGGGTTCTGAGTGAATCATTAGAAATTGATTTTGTACTAGAAACAGTAAATCAGTTAATAGAAAAACATGGAACTGATTTAAGCACAGAAACATTAATACATAGCGATCAGGGTTCCCATTATACCAGCATTAAATTTATCCAACTGATAAAGGATAACGAACTGAGACAGTCTATGTCACGTAGAGCAAACTGTTGGGACAATGCTCCTCAGGAATCATTCTTTGGTCATATGAAAGACGAGCTGAATCTATCAGAGTGCTGCAGTTATGGAGAGATATTAAACGCAATTAGGGATTGGACAGAATACTATAATACAGAACGTTATCAATGGGACTTAGCAAGGTTGTCACCTGTTGAATATTATCAATATCTGACAACAGGAATTTATCCACTGATAATCCCTAAATCAAAAGGTGAAAACAATCAATCAGAGGCATCAATTTGATGCCTCTACACAACAAGCAAATATAAAATAGAAATCTGAAAAGGAAAAAATCACAGTGTCCTTGACAAAGGGTACACTTTATTAAATCTCTTAATAAAACAGGTGAAATCTCAATCGGAATTTATGGATGTAAATATATGGGCGACTGGAATGCCGTATTGTATGATAATAAGCATGATTTTGTTTCAGAATACGGGAAAGGGCTTTTAGAGTTTGTGCCTGAGAATAAAAATCAAAGCATTTTGGATTTGGGCTGTGGGACAGGAACACTTACTGCACAACTGTCAAATTTCGCAGACACAATTATTGGTGTTGACAGCTCTGAGAGTATGATAGCAAAGGCGAAAGAACAATATGCTAATATAGAATTTGAGGCTTGCGATGCACTCACTTTACCATTTGAGAAGCAGTTCGATGTTGTTTTCTCGAATGCAGTTTTTCATTGGATAGCAGACCATAATGCGTTGTTGAAGCAAGTTCATAAAGCGTTGAAGCCAAATGGATTATTGATTTGTGAATTTGGTGCAAATGGCAATATTGCTACTATTGAGAACGCCTTTATGAGTGCTTGCCAAGATTTTGAATACAAATATACACCTAAGTTCAACTTCCCAACCGTAGATACTTTCGTTGACTTGCTAAAAAAGAACAACTTTATGATTGACGAAATTTATGATTACAACAGACCGACACCATTAAAA
>CAZFFA010000168.1:0-6407 GCA_964517955.1 uncultured Jutongia sp.
ATCTGCAAATAGGCTGTATTAGCCTGATATAGGACAGCGAAATTTATTCGAATAAGAATCAATTTCGCTGTCTGCTTTTTTATACGTATAACGCATAAATGATATAAGATTTTTACTCAGGGACGGCTCCCGCCTCGGATGAATGTACGTAGCAGTGCATAAAAGGACATAGTACGTCCTTTTTTTTCTTCCATATTCATTTTTTCATCTATAAGCACAGAATAGATATGAGGCTGAACTGTTTCGGTAAATCTGCAAATAGGCTGTATTAGCTTGATACAAGACAACGAAATTGATTCAGTGGTAAATATAAAAAACATATTGACATCTAATAAAAAATGTAATATTGTATTAACTGTATTAAATATGATAGTACAGTTGATGCAGATGAGAGGAGGTGCCAATATTGATTCAGATTAATTATCGGGATTCAAGACCTATATATGAACAGATAAAAGATGGATTAAGAAGACTTATAATGCAGGGCGTTATGTCTATTGACGAAAAGCTGCCATCAGTAAGGGAGCTTGCGACATCACTTGCAATCAATCCGAATACTATCCAGCGTGCATACAGAGAACTGGAGTCGGATGGTTATGTATATACAGTTGCAGGAAAAGGCTGTTTTGTTGCAGGAATACCAAAAGTTGATGAGGCAAGAAAGAAGGAGCTTATGGAAAAATTAAAAGAATTAATTGATGAACTTGTGATTATGGGAATTTCAAAGGAAGAAATAATAGATATGATACAGTCATGGAATTCTTAATATAAGGGAGGAAATATAGATGATACAGGGAAAGAAAATCTGTAAAAGCTTTGATGGATTTAAAGCCCTTGACAACGCAAGCTTCAATGTGCCAAAAGGAGCTGTGTATGGTCTTGTTGGACCAAATGGTGCGGGTAAATCCACATTGCTTCGTCACATCACCGGAGTATTCAGACCAGACAGTGGCGAGATTCTTGTGGATGGCGAAAAGATATATGAAAATCCGGTTGTAAAGGCAAAGATGGCATATATACCGGATGACGTGTTTTATTTCAGACAGTCCAATATTGTGGACATGAAAAAATATTATGAAGGAATTTATCCTACATTTGATAGTGAATTATTTGAGAAGTTATTTGAATGTTTTCCATCATTGGATAAGAAAACACATATAAGACGTATGTCAAAGGGTATGCAGAAGCAGGCAGCTTTTTTGCTTGCAATAGCAATGAGACCTGAGATCCTTATACTTGATGAGCCTGTAGATGGTCTTGATCCTGTTATGCGACGTCAGATATGGAGTATAATTCTTAATTCTGTAAGTGAGCAGGATATGACAGTTATGGTATCATCACATAATTTAAGAGAGCTTGAAGATGTGTGTGATTATGTTGGAATTATGAGCCACGGTTCAGTTATACTTGAGCGTTCGTTGTCTGATCTTCAGAGCAATGTAAGCAAGATTCAGATCGCATTTGATGAAGAAGTACCTGAACTTAAGGAACTTGATGTGATAAACAGCTCATCTATGGGTAAAGTACAGACCCTTATCATAAGAGGTGACCAGCGTGAGATTAAGAACACGCTTGAGTCATATAAGCCGCTGCTTATGGATGTATTGCCGTTGACACTTGAAGAGATATTTATATATGAACTTGGAGGTGAAGACTATGGAGTCAAAGAAATCATACTTTAATAAGACTGTATTTATGAAGGATATAACTAGATTTTGGGCAATATGGGCTTTGGAGATAGTTGGCTTCATAGTAGCAGGAATTCTTCCTATATATACATCATGCAATAGCATAAGGTTTAATGAAGGGATACAGACTGTTGAAAAGATAGAAAATATGAGAGATGTATTTACATCAGATATTATTATGACATCAAATCCTATCGTTATGGCTTTGATCGCAATGTTTGTAGCAGGTCTTGTATTTCTTTATATCAACAATGCAAGAGATTCATATATGATCCATTCTCTTCCACTTAAGAAGGAAACACTTTTTGTGTCACATTATCTTGCAGGAGCTGCAATTGTAGTAGTACCATATGTAATATTTTATGCGGTAATTACGATTATGGCAGGAGGGTTTGGAGTTGGAATAAGCCATTCACTTATTGCATGTATGTTTGAAACAGTGATAGCATATATCTTCTTTTATAGTTTAATGTGTGCCGTGATGATGGTAAGCGGTAATTCGTTTATGGCATTTATTATATATGGAGTGCTTAATTTCCTTGTAGTTGGAATAACAGCATTGTGGGGGTTATTTAGTACAATTCTGGTATATGGTTTATCAGATTTTGACTTCTTCACGGTTAAAGGCGAGATTTTTAGTCCTATGATATATATGATTAGAAAATTTGGACTCATGTATGACGAAAAACCGTATACACTTTGGGGAAGTTTTGCCATATATATTATACCGGCTGTTATCTTTGCAGTACTTGCACTTGTTCTCTATAAAAAACGTGCATCTGAAACGGTTGGAGATACATTGTCATTTAAATGGTGCAGACCGGTATTTAGGACAGTATTTACACTTACAGGTGCTTCAGCAGCAACTTTGTTTTTGATGTTTATAATGGCTATGAATAACTCATATCTTTCTAATGAAACAAACAATTATCCTACTGTGATTATTCTGATAATTATATGTGGTGCTGCATGTTACTTTATAAGTGATATGATTCTCAATAAGACATTTTTCATATGGAAAAAGACATCATATATGAGCATGGGAGTGCTTGTGGCTGTACTTGCAGGTCTTGTATCACTTATACATTTTGGTGTTTCACAGATGGTTATACCTAAGGCTGAAAATGTACAATATGTAAAAATAGATAATAATGCAGGAACAGAGTATACCTATGACAATAAAGCTGTGATTCAGGACATTGTCAATACACAGAAAAACATTGAGATTAAATATGAAGACGCTGTTACGTATTATGATGATGAAGATAGTCAATATATCTCTATAACATATTATTTGAAAGGTTCACATGAGCGCAGAGGATTTTATTACAGATGGACAGAAAAAAATAATAAAAAGAATATAGAGAGTTTCCGCAGCTTATTGAAAGATAATAAGAGACAGGTCGAGGGTATGTTTTCATCTGAATATGACAATATAGTTGTAGATAGTACGGATATATATGTTACAGAGGATAAACAGATTTCATTATCTTCAGGAAAAAATGCAGCAGAGCAGCAGCTTTTATATAATGCTTTGATCAAAGATATGTTAACTGTTGATAGGAGCAGCTATGGAAAGACTGTTGTCAACATAAGTCTTTTTATTAACTTTGATTCTGCCGCTGGCAAAGAGATAAGATTAAAACATTCAGCGGGTTATATAGATGCATTTGATGGAAATAGTGTTTCTATTTCTGTTTACGAAGGATATACCAATACTATTGAGGTACTTAAGAAGATAGGGGCATTAAAACAATAAGTGAAAAAAATTTACACATATGTTGAAAGATTGTATTGTTTATGGTAATCTTAAAGGCGTGTGCTTGTGTATCATTGTATACAGGCACACGCCTTTGGTGTGCAAAGTATTAAATGAATGGAGTAAAAAAATGTTAAAAACAATCAATTCGGTTCTGGAGACTATAGACGGATATGTCTGGGGTATTCCACTTATTGTCCTGATCCTTCTTGTTGGCCTTTTTATGACAATCCGCCTCAGAGGACTTCAGGTAAGAAGACTTCCGCTGGCTGTGAAAAATCTGCTTGCCAATGAATCATCAGGTGAACATGGTGAGGTATCAAGCTTTGGTGCGCTTTGTACTGCATTGTCGGCAACTATTGGTACAGGAAATATCGTTGGTGTTGCCACAGCTATCGTAGCAGGCGGTCCGGGAGCACTTTTCTGGATGGTTATTGCAGCGGTTGTGGGAACAGTTACAAAGTATTCAGAGTGCCTTCTTGCAGTTAAGTATCGTCAGGTAGAGGCTGATGGTCATATAGTTGGTGGCCCATTTTACTATATTGAAAAAGGTATGGGTGAGAAATGGAAATGGCTTGCAAAGATTTTTGCATTCTTTGGTGTAGGTGTAGGTCTTCTAGGTATAGGTACATTTACACAGATCAATGGTATTACAAGTGCTGTCAACAATTTCTTTGATCCATCCAATAAATGGACAGTAGATATTCTTGGCAGATCATACAGTATAACAGTAGTTATAGCCGGTATAATCCTTACAATATGTGTAGCTCTTGTAATAATCGGTGGTATTCAGCGTATATCTGCAGTTGCACAGGTTGTCGTACCATTTATGGCAGTTGCATATGTTGCAGCAGCACTTCTTGTAATCATATGTAACATTACAGAAGTTCCTGCCGCATTTGTTACTATTGTAAAGAGTGCATTTGGTTTCAGGGCGGCAGCAGGCGGAGCTATAGGAGCAATGATGCTTGCCATGCAGAAAGGTATAGCGAGAGGTATATTCTCCAATGAGGCCGGTCTTGGTAGTGCACCTATCGCAGCGGCAGCAGCCCAGACAGATGAACCTGCAAAACAGGGACTTATATCTATGATGGGTACAGTTATTGATACTATAATTATCTGTACTATGACAGGTCTTACTATAGTTATCACAGGTGCGTGGGACATGGGACTTGAAGGTGTTGCGGTTACAACAAAAGCGTTCCAGATAGGACTGCCTTTCCCTTCTGTAGCAGCATCTGCAATTCTTATGGTATGTCTTGTGTTCTTTGCATTTACAACTATTCTTGGATGGGATTATTATAGTGAAAGATGTCTTGAGTATCTTACCGGAAGTAAGAAATTAGTCAGGGGATACCGCTGGTTATACATATTCTGTGTGTTTATAGGACCATTTATGACAGTATCGGCTGTATGGACTATAGCAGATATTTTCAATGGACTTATGGCGATTCCAAATCTTATAGCGATAGTTGCACTGAATGGTGTTGTTGTTGCAGAGACAAAAAAATATCTTGATAAGGTTGATAGATAATTACTATATAACAGTTATTATTAAAGCATAAATTGATATAAAATTTTTATATCAATTTATGTTTTTTTATGGGATAGGAAATTGCGTATACAATAGCAGGGCACCATCAAGAATTGCTTTAGCAATTCTTGCAGAGGCAATGCGCTGGCATTGCCTTTTTTATAGGAAATTTCGATTTTTTAAACATAAACAAAGTAACGTATGTTCTATGGAAAATTTTGTGCTTTTTATAAGGATGCGTTAATAAATAATAAAATTTAACTTATGATTAAGTTCATTCGGGCATAATTTTTTGGCTTTGGCAGATAATGATAATGTTTACAGGGTTACGAAATTTTAAAAGTTTTTTGTGGAATTACAAAAACGTAATGTATGGCTACAAAAATTCTAATTTTTTTGCAAAAGCACGAAAATGTAACGCAGGTTACAGAAAGTTATGGCATAATATGTTAAATTTAATCTGGTTCTTGATTAGAGAACTAAAACGATGGTTAGTTACCACGTACTTTAAAATATGATATGGAGGTTTGTTATGGCAAGTGAAGTTAATTTAAGAAAAGTAGCTATTATTGGATGTGGATTTGTAGGTTCGGCATCAGCTTATACATTAATGCAGAGTAGTCTTTTTTCTGAGATGGTTCTTATTGATGCTGACAAAGCCCGGGCAGAGGGAGAGGCTCTTGATATAAGCCATGGTCTGCCTTTTGCCAAACCGATGAGTATATATGCGGGTGATTATGATGATATTGTTGATGCATCTATCATAATTATTACTGCGGGAGCAGCTCAGAAGCCAGGAGAGACAAGACTTGATCTTGTTAAGAAGAATGTCAATATATTTAAGTCTATTATACCTGAGATTAAGAAAAGAGATTGTGGTGGAATACTTATCATTGTGTCAAATCCGGTTGATATTCTTACACATGTGGCACTTAAGTTAAGTGGATTTTCAGAAAACAGGGTAATAGGTTCCGGTACAGTTCTTGACACAGCAAGACTTAAGTATCTTCTTGGAGGCAGGGACTAATGAGTCCGCGCAGGACACGCGCAGGACAGGCAGGGTAACCGTGCTGACACGGAACGGGGGTGCTACTGTGCGTCTCAGCGCTTCTGACGAAATCACCTACAAACACATGATTCTCACCCAGCCCGACCGTTTCGTCATCGATCTCACCGGCCGCTGGGATGTCAGTACGGACGCCATCCCCAGCAACCCGCTCGTGACAAACATCCGTCTCGGGCGTTTTAAGAACCGCACACGCGTGGTCATCGACATGACCTCGCAGCCACGGAACGCCAGGGTCAATCTCTCCAAGAACCGCTGCAGGCTGGACGTCCGCGTGGATCGATAGAAGACACCCCATCCGCGCGTCTCCGCCTCCCCCACAGAGGCCAGTATGGGAAAAATTCTCGACAGCCTAAAGAA
>CAZFFA010000169.1:0-6363 GCA_964517955.1 uncultured Jutongia sp.
AGAACAATTCAGGCCGCGACGTCATGCTCGATGCTCCAGGCGAGCTCGACCCCGCGCAACTTGATGAGTTGCAGCTGAAGCTCGACCTCAAGGCCTGAACACTTCATCATCGTTGCTTCACGAAGTTGCCTTTTATATCCAAAAACTCAAGTGGTGAAAAATATGCGGCAACTAATAACGATGTAGCAAATAAGGATATTCTTATGGGTGAATCACTTGCTGTTAAGGGTTCACAGCTTGCTTATTATGTAAGTGATGATTATTGGAAAAAGGTAGATTCCAAACCTATAGTTGATGATTCGGGTAAAAAAACATTTGAGTATTCGACGAATGGTTCTAACGATATATATACTTTTAAATATGGTAAATATCTGGAAGATATGGAATTAAATGATAAAATTAATCTGTTTGATTATGTAGATAATACAACACCTCTTGTATATTATTATCGTAATGATACAAGTGTATCGGCTACACCTGTTACATATTTTTATCTTAATTTTATGTCACAGAAAAAAGCATCAGAGTTTTATGAAAAAGTTATGACGGAGAGCAAGAAAAAAGGTACTATCAATTCGGTGATGGATAATTTTATGAACTCTACCGGTATAACAATTAACAACAATGCGATAATGATGCATTCAGGTAATATTGTATATAAAAATGGTACATTGTCTGAAAATATCACTTTGAAAATTTCCAATGAAGATGTAAAACCGGATTCAGGTCTTGCTGTATATGCAAAGAGCAGGTCGAAAGAGTATATGTCAAGACAGCTTTCGCTTATAGCGGACTATAGTGATGCTATGAACAGTCCTTTGTGGAGACTTGATTCAAATTCAAACAATGCGATGTCAAAAAAAGGTACGACAGATCATACAAATCTTTTTGATAAGCTTATTAAGACAGATGCTTTGCCATCATCAAATGTTGGAATTGGTGTTGTGGTGATTTCAGCAGATTCTACATTTAAATGGGATTCAAGTAATACGGAAATCAACAATACCGGATGTGATGGCGGAATAATAATAGCCAAAGGTGATGTAGAGCTTTACAAAGATTTTCATGGTCTGATAATAGCAGGTGGTGATATAAAATTTGCAGCGACAGGTATAACAGTCAAAGCAGATTCTGAACTTACAGCCAATATGTTCAGTGAAGACAAATCAAGTGCTGTACCAATTTTCTACAATAAATTTTCACAGTACTTTAAGAAAATAGTTGATTCTACAATAAGTGTAAATAAGAAAAAGAGTGAAGACACAGTTCAGTATGTGAACTGGGCAAGAAAGTAGGATGGAGGTGATAGCTGTGACATTATTGAAGGACAAAAAAGGTTATACTCTTGTTGAGATGGTTATAGTGATTGGTATAATGGCAATTCTTGCAGGGGGTGTGGCATCGTTTATTGGCTATATCAACAATGCAAAAACCACTAAATCAGTTGAAACATTTAAGACAAAACTTGACAGGGTTCAGACTGACAATATGTCAAAGGAAGGTACAACATACCTCTATCTTTACAAAACGGCTGATGGAATATTTTCAAAGATAATCAATTCAAAAGATTGTCCGTCTTTTCCAAAAGGCTTTGAAACAAGAAATGAGCTTAATAATTTCCTAAGTTTAAAACCAGATGCATCTAATATTGCAGGTACAAGAGTAGATGTAGAAGCAACAGGAAATGTGGAGACAACAGGCGCTTCAACGTCTTTAGAATTGAAGGATAATAATATGATTAAGATAGGTTTTGATAAAACTACAGGAGCATTTAGTTGTTCAAACAATGGAAGAGACAGTGACAATATATTTTATGATCAAATATATTTCAAAGGTTCACATAATTGTGAGATAAAACTTGTCAAAGCTACAGGTAAACATATAGAAGTATAGTAGGAAAGGGGAAGCGCAGATGTTAAAAGACAAAAGGGGTTTTACCCTTATAGAACTTGTCATATCAATGGCAGTATTTGTCATAGTTGCAGGAGCTGTAACTATATTTATGATTACAGGAACCAATAGCTTCAACCGTACAAGGGATGAACTTGATGTGCAGTTACAGACTCAGACAGTCTTTAATCAGATTGCTGATATGGTAAGATCAGCCGATTATGTTGAATATAAAACATTAAACGAAAGTGGTCGAACGATAAATGCCCTTTTAATATATCAGGTAGATGAGACGGCAGTTGCACCATCAGCTTCACCTGGGGCGGCTGTAACACCAACACCTTCTCCTATAGCCGGAGTTGATCCTTCAAAGGTGATACAAAAGACAGTTACCAACAAGAAGGTAGTGTATTGGATAAGTTCAGATAAAAGAATGTATCTTGAACAGCCTGCCGATCCGAATAAAAAGTTTAATAATTCAAGCGATTTTAATGATGGCTGTCTTTTTGCAGAATATATATCTAATTTTAGTGCAGATGTCGTAAATAAGGCTGCTAAGCTTGATATCAGTATGAAGAAGGGAAAGAGTAATTATAGTAAATACGAGATAAAGGAGACTGTAAGCATGAGAAACAGAACAGTATCACCAACAGATACTCCTTAAGTAGTAGAAAATGTGTAAAAGTAATGTTTTTTGGCAATGCAAATGGGAGGTAATGAAAATGAGTGCGAAATCAAAGAGCAGAAAACCAAAGAGCAAGGTAAGTATAAGAAATATGTTTAGAATAAATACCGGAAAAAAAGTGTTGCTGGGCGTGATTGTGTGTGCAGTAGCTTTTGGCGTATATGCGGGGCTGCATAGGTACAATTCAAAAGCGGGAGATGATACTGCAACTGGGCCTAAGATTACGAGAGATGGGACAAAGAGAGGCTGCTTAAATAGTATAAGTGATATTAAGGGGAAAGATACATCTAAAACACTTGGTTCACCTGAAAATCCTTTTGTTATACTTGAAATCGTCCCATGGACAGGTAGGTCTATGATTGGATATCAGATAAAGGGTTGTGAACCATTTGATTTTGAAAAATATACAGTTGACATGAAGAAAAAAGGGCAGGATTGTTATGGCTTCTTTAATTCATATGCAGATGTAAGAACATGTGATTATAGTTTTGAAGATGAAGAGTGTCCGGAGAGTTGGAGAACATATGATCCTAATAAATCATGGGAAAAACTGTACAAAGATACTGAAACTACTTTATGGGGATATTATGAAAAACTCGATCCTAATGATGCAGCATTGACAGACGATAAATATTTGAAGGAACATAATAATGGTGAATTGACACGATTTGAGATTACAAAATATGAGAAAGTTGCTGGAACCAATAATTACGAGCCTGTTTTTGAAAAAAAATCAAAAATTCCTAAAGATAAACAAACAGGAGAGGATTTTATCTGGGTTACATATGGAAATGGCAATAGTGTAATATCAGATTATGTTAAAGAAAATAAATATGCAGATACGGAAGATGGAAAAGTAAGATACTTCAATAGATCAACAAAAAAATATGAAGAAAAAGAGTCTTATATTCTGGGTGACAGATTCTATACATCTAGAACTGACAAGGGATATTATGAAAATGGCTCAAATTTTAGAGAGAAAAAGTGGGTGTATAGAAACAATTTCTTAAGAGAGAGTCTTGGAGTTAAGTCTCGTAAGGATGTTGAAAACTATTGCGTTTTTGTAAAGACTATAGAACCTAAGGAATTAAATGCAAATCCTGAGTGGATTGATTATGCAAATCTTATGTATATGCATATTGATGAGAATATGACAGATGCAAGAAGAATGTGGAAAGACAATCCTGATTATCGTTTGGCAAAACAACCTGCTGATGCCCTTAAGACAGATGAAAATATGTTGTTTGGGCGAAAGCCGGGGGATTATTACTGGCAGGATAAACAGAATGATATAACTTGGGAAGTTGCATTAAAGATATTTAAGAAAATAAATGGTATCGGTGAATATGAAGGTGAATATGAAAATAAGGATGGAGGTAATTTATATGCACCATTAATAATGGATCCACTTCTATTTAGAAATAGAGAGCAGTATAATTATACTTTAAAATATAATATTTGCACTAAAAAAATAAACTATTCTACTATGAAATGTGAAGGTGATAAGGTACATGATACTGGGTACAAGAATAATGTTTATAAACTTATGCTTATGAATCTTTATATGAATCCAAGTAATTTTTATAAATTATTCTGTACCGACAATGAGAATAATGAAAACAAACCTGTAATACAGACGAAACATTATAGTGATACAAATACAGATGAGGGAATTTGTTCTATTCAAGATAGTAATGATGCAAAGTTATATTGGAATTTCTTTACTTTTGCACCATATGATTTAGATATAGAAGAAAAGTTTGATGACAATATTAAAAATGGAAGTGATAGCAAATTAACAGAAGGTATATTTGATGGTACGTATATTTTTAATAGTAATAACCAAATGAACTCACAAATTCATGATAAAAATAGACCAATGCCAGGGCTTGACGAAGCTCTTGATTGGTTCAATAACCCAGACAATATTGAGTCTGGATTAACTACCAAAAAAGATAGTGTAAGTTCTCTTGACGTTATTTATTATATGCTCAATTACAAAAAGGGTGGCTCTTCTGGAGACAATGTAAGACGAAAGAATGAGTTTACCGTTCTTGATATAGAACCATGTAATGACTACTCAACTCTTACAAAGACAAAACTTAGAACATTATTTCCACCATCGAAATATAAGAGCAATATCGAAGTAGACAGAATGACTACAGCAGAGTTTAATAGCTCAAAGAAAGACATTATATCAAATTATGATGTGGTTTATCTCGGTATAGATACCGGTAAGATGAATAGTGATAAGGGAACTATTAAGTATAATGATTCAGAACTTGATGGAGATATTTATACTCATGTAGGAGATAGGTTCAAGGGAGATATTGTTTATCGTACATCAGGCAATGACCTTACTTCACTTAGTATGAAGAAACTTAAAGCATACGCTAAGTCAGGCAATATAGTATTGCTTCCTGATGAATTGTATGCAAAATCATCAAAGTATAGTGAAGATACATACAAAAAGATTTTAGATGTGGCAGATAAAACTGATGGATGCAATCTGAATGTCTATAAGTTCTTAAAGATGATAAATGAGGATATGAAAGATGCTAAGAACGTTACATGCTTATCTGAACAGTCTAAGAAGAATGCTGCACTTGGTACATTTGTTGCAGATGCCAATGCCGATATAGTTGATGGAAGCAATAAAACAGGTGATATATACAAAGGCTCTGATGGCAAGTATCATATGGATTTCTCATTTATTATAGGTAAATGTGGAGATAATAAGTATAAAGTAAAACTTCTCATTGACCAGAATGGTGATGGAACGTTTACAGATGGTTCAAAAGGTTCTGAAGTTGTTAAGATTTGGGACGATGAATATGGTGAGAGCGAGAAGAAAGATGGCAAATATGTACCATATAAAGTAACTTATGATCTGGGTAAATATTCAAAGAGTACAGTGTCATGGAAGTTTATAGTATATAATACTTCTAAGGGTAAGGAAGAGGCATATATAGAGGAAAATGGTGTATCTAAGTTTGATGATACTAAGTATGAATCAGACTCACATGAGATAAATGCACTTCAGATTGTAGCTGATAATAAAGTCAATGACAGTAAGGTTAATATTCAGAAACAGCTTGCAAGTAGTTCTTCTAAGCTTGCAAAGGATATAGAGAATGTAAATGGATATACTATAAATGTAGAGACTAACCGTAACATGTTTAAAGACAAAGATCAGAAATTTGTTGTGGATGGAGAGGCTCATTATTACTCTGATAAGTTAGATGATTACAATCTCTTTATAGTAAGCTGTGGTAATGCTCTTACAGGTAATGATGACGGTTCAAATAAAGAAGACATTTCAAAATCTGACAGAAACAGTGTAGGCAATATTAAGTATTCGGCTGTATCATATCTTGCCTATCTTGATACAGTTGGAGTGGGAGTTATATATACGCAGGGAACTGTGAATGGAAGCAATCTGGCAAGTGAGAAGGTTATCAAAGATGCATTTAATCTTAGCAGATTTACTTCAGCCGGAGTGAACAATAGTATGTATACTGATACAACAGCATACTATAAGAAGTCTACCGGAGATTACAAAACGTTAAATGGCAATGCTGCTGAGGGAAGAAATGAACTTGAGTATACATATTATGCCGTTATGAAGAATTATAAGGATGATGGTGGTCATTATGTATACAATGATTATATCTGGGGTAAGATACAGAGTTCAGGAAAAGAACTTGGCAGTCAGAAAGCAGTATCAATTGATAGAAATAATAAGGGAGCAATAACAAGTTATCCTTATGAAATAAAAGATGATAGTA
>CAZFFA010000170.1:0-4215 GCA_964517955.1 uncultured Jutongia sp.
ATGGTGTGAACAGTAACGGATTTTTAACGAATGGAGGAAAATAGAATGACGAAAACTGAAGTTAATAAGACAAACATTATTGCAGAAGCGTCAAAAGCAGTAGACCATGAAAAAAGAGGTCTTTATGATCCAAGATTTGAACATGATAACTGTGGTATTGGTGCTATTGTAAATATCAAGGGAAATAAGACACATGACACTGTATCGGGTGCACTTGATATAGTAGAAAAACTTGAGCATCGTGCAGGTAAAGATGCAGAGGGAAAGACTGGTGATGGTGTTGGTATCCTTCTTCAGATTTCTCATAAATTCTTCAAAAAAGCTGTTAAGCCTCTTGGAATAGAACTTGGTGAGGAAAGAGATTATGGTATAGGAATGTTCTTCTTCCCACAGGATGAACTTAAAAGAAATCAGGCAAAGAAGATGTTTGAGGTCATTATTGCAAAAGAAGGTCTTGAACTTCTTGGCTGGAGAGAAGTTCCAATCGAGCCCGGTATACTCGGCCACAAGGCACTTGAATGTATGCCATATATCATGCAGGCATTTGTAAAAAGACCTGAAGATGTTGAACGTGGTCTTGACTTTGACCGTAAATTATATGTTGCACGACGTGTATTTGAACAGAGTAACGATGATACATATGTAGTTTCATTCTCAAGCCGTACTATTGTATATAAAGGTATGTTCCTTGTAGGTCAGCTCAGACTGTTTTTCCATGATCTTCAGGACCCTGATTATGTATCAGCCATTGCAATTGTACATTCAAGATTCAGTACAAATACAAATCCAAGCTGGATGAGAGCTCATCCAAATAGATTTATCGTTCACAATGGTGAGATAAATACAATCGTAGGTAATGCAGATAAAATGCTTGCCAGAGAAGAAACTATGGAGACACCATATCTTTCAGGTGATTTCAATAAGGTGCTTCCGGTAGTCAATCCAAATGGTTCCGACTCAGCAAGACTTGACAATACACTTGAATTCCTCGTAATGAGTGGAATGGAGCTTCCTCTTGCAGTTATGATTACAATTCCTGAACCTTGGGAAAATGATGCAAGCATAACACAGGAGAAGAGAGATTTCTATCAGTATTATGCAACAATGATGGAGCCATGGGATGGTCCTGCTTCAATACTTTTCTCAGATGGTGATCTTATGGGTGCCGTACTTGACCGTAACGGACTTCGTCCATCACGTTATTATATAACAACTGATGATCAGCTTATCCTTTCATCAGAAGTTGGTGTCTTTGAAATTCCGGCAGAAAAGATTGTCAAGAAAGACAGATTAAGACCAGGCCGTATGCTTCTTGTAGATACAGTTAAAGGTGAGCTTATAGATGATGAAGTCCTTAAAGAAAAGTATGCAACACGCCAGCCATATGGTGAATGGCTCAACAGCAATCTTGTAACACTTAAAGAACTCCGTATTCCAAATAAGAAAGTAATCGAATTTAGTGATGAGGAGAGAGCAAGACTTCAGAAGGCATTTGGTTATACATATGAAGAATACAAGACATCAATTCTTCCAATGGCACAAAATGGTGCAGAGCCTATAGCTTCTATGGGTACAGATACACCGCTCCCAATGCTTTCAGATAAGCCACAGCCATTATTTAACTACTTTAAACAGCTTTTTGCACAGGTTACAAACCCACCTATTGATGCAATCCGTGAGGAGATAGTTACATCTACAAGCGTATATATAGGTGAGGACGGAAACCTTCTTGAAGAAAAAGCAGAGAATTGCAAGGTGCTTAAGATATGTAACCCAATTCTTACAGATACAGATCTTCTTAAGATTAAAAATATGGATAAAGATGGTTTCAAATGTGAGGAGATTCCTATTATATATTATAAGAATACATCACTTAAAAAAGCCATTGACCGTCTTTTCCTTGAAGCAGACAGAGCATATAAGGAAGGCGTCAATATACTTATCCTTACAGACCGTGGAGTAGATGAAAACCATGTTGCAATACCTTCTCTTCTTGCTGTATCAGCTATGCAGCAGCATCTTGTAACTACAAAGAAAAGAACAAGTGTTGCCATGATACTTGAATCAGCAGAACCAAGAGAAGTACATCATTTTGCTACACTTCTTGGATATGGTGCTTGTGCGATAAATCCTTATCTTGCACATAGCACGATCAAAGAACTTATCGACAATGGAATGCTTGACAAGGATTATTATGCGGCTGTAAATGATTATGATTCAGCAGTTTTACACGGTATCGTAAAGATTGCATCTAAGATGGGTATTTCAACAATTCAGTCATATCAGGGTTCAAAGATATTTGAAGCAATAGGTATATCAAAAGAGGTTATCGAGCAGTACTTTACAGACACAGTAAGCTGTGCAGGAAGTATTACTCTTGAGGATATCCAGAAACAGGTAGACAGACAGCATTCTACAGCATTTGATCCACTTGGTCTTCAGGTAGACCTTAATCTTGAGAGCCGTGGACAGCATAAAGCCCGTGGCCACAAAGAGGATCATCTTTACAATCCGGAGACAATACATCTTTTACAGCAGGCTACATGGACCGGCAATTATGAACTATTTAAGCAGTATTCAAAATGTATAGATGAAAAAGAGGGTCAGATAAACTTAAGAAGTATGCTTGACTTTAATTATCCAAAGAAGGGCATACCAATTGATGAGGTTGAGAGTGTAGACGAGATCGTTAAGAGATTTAAGACAGGTGCCATGTCATATGGTTCTATCTCACAGGAAGCACATGAGACACTTGCTATAGCTATGAATCATCTTCATGGTAAATCAAACAGTGGTGAAGGTGGTGAAAGTCTTGACAGACTTCTTACAGCAGGTCAGAAGGAAGACAGATGTTCTGCAATCAAGCAGGTTGCATCAGGCCGATTTGGTGTTACATCACGTTACCTTGTAAGTGCCAAAGAAATCCAGATCAAGATGGCACAGGGAGCAAAGCCTGGTGAAGGTGGTCATCTTCCGGGCGGAAAGGTTTATCCTTGGGTTGCCAAAACAAGACATTCAACACCGGGTGTAAGTCTTATATCACCTCCACCACATCATGATATATATTCTATCGAAGATCTTGCACAGCTTATATATGACCTTAAGAGCAGCAACAAAGATGCGAGAATTTCTGTTAAGCTTGTATCGGAGGCAGGTGTTGGTACAGTAGCAGCCGGTGTTGCAAAAGCAGGTGCCGCAGTTATCCTTATATCAGGATATGATGGAGGTACAGGTGCTGCACCGCGAAGCTCTATCTACAATGCAGGTCTTCCTTGGGAACTTGGTCTTGCAGAGACACATCAGACACTTATTATGAATGGTCTTCGTTCACGTGTTCGTATAGAGACAGATGGTAAGCTTATGACAGGCCGTGACGTACTTATCGCAGCACTTCTTGGTGCAGAAGAGTATGGCTTTGCAACAGCTCCACTTGTAACTATGGGCTGCGTAATGATGAGAGTATGTAACCTTGATACATGTCCTGTCGGAGTTGCTACACAGAACCCTGAACTTCGTAAGAGATTTAAGGGTAAGCCTGAATATGTAGAAAACTTCATGAAGTTTATCGCTCAGGAACTTCGTGAGCACATGGCAGCTCTTGGAATCCGTAAAGTTGATGATCTTATAGGACGTACAGATCTCCTTAAGATTAATGATGAGAAGTGCAAGAAACATCATGTAAACCTTTCAGAAATTCTTGATCCAACATTTGCAGGTGAAAGAAAAGAGAATAAATTCAATCCTAAGAATAAATATGATTTTGAGCTTGAAAAGACAATAGATGAAAAGGTATTTTTACCAAAACTCAAGAAGTCTCTTGAAACAGGCGAGAAAGCAGAAATTGACGTAGACATAACAAATATTAACCGTACTCTTGGTACAATTCTTGGTTCAGAAATTACTAAGAAATTCAGTGATACACTTGAAGAAGATACAATTACAGTAAAATGTCATGGAAGCGGTGGACAGAGCTTTGGTGCATTTATACCAAAGGGTCTTACATTAAAGATTGAAGGTGATTCAAATGATTATCTTGGTAAAGGTCTTTCAGGCGGTAAGATAGTTGTTTGTCCTCCGGCAGGCAGCAGGTTCAAAGCAGAAGATAATATCATTATCGGTAACGTAGCACTTTATGGTGCAACAAGTGGTAAAGCGTTTATCAATGGTATTGCCGGCGAACGTTTCTGTGTGCGTAATTCAGGTGCAACAGCCGTT
>CAZFFA010000170.1:4281-6330 GCA_964517955.1 uncultured Jutongia sp.
GGTAAGAACTTTGCAGCAGGTATGAGCGGCGGTGTTGCTTATGTACTTGATGAGAATAGTGATTTATATCTGAAGCTCAATAAGGATCTTGTAGAGTCAACACCTGTCACAGACAAGTACGATGTACTTGAACTAAAAGCTATGATAGAAGAACATGTAGAGGCTACAGGCTCTGCAAAGGGTAAAGAAGTTCTTGATAACTTCAGTGATTACCTTCCTAAGTTTAAGAAGATTATTGCTTATGATTATAGTAAGATGCTCCAGCTCATTGCACAGATGGAGGAGCATGGTCTTAGCTATGAACAGGCTCAGATAGAAGCATTTTATGCATACAAGAAACAGGCATAAACAAGTATTAGAATTGTAACAGATTTGACGCCGGCTGCCATGAACGGCAGTCAGACGGTATGTGAATATGCGTAACTGTTACTAAGAATTGGAGGCAGACTATGGGTAAACCAACCGGATTTATGGAATATGAGAGAAAGAATAATAAGGCAGTAGAGCCATTAGAACGTATAAAGAATTTCAATGAATTTCACACACCAATGAGTATTAAGGAAAGACGTGAACAGGCTGCAAGATGCATGAACTGTGGTGTTCCATTTTGCCAGTCGGGTATGATGATAGGAGGTATGGCATCAGGTTGTCCTTTGAACAACCTCGTACCGGAGTGGAATGATCTTCTCTATCATGGAAGCATGAAAGAGGCACTTCAGATGCTGCGCCAGACTAATAATTTCCCAGAGTTCACATCTCGTGTTTGTCCTGCACTTTGTGAAAAAGCATGTACATGTGGTCTCAATGATACACCAGTTACATGTAAAGCCAACGAAAACGCTATAGTAGAGTTTGGCTATGCCAATGGACTTATGGAAGCAAATCCACCAGAAGTACGTACAGGCAAAAAGGTTGCTATAATTGGCTCCGGTCCTTCAGGACTTGCAGCAGCAGATCAGCTTAATAAACGTGGCCACCTGGTAACAGTATATGAAAGAAATGACCATATCGGTGGTCTTCTCATGTACGGTATTCCAAATATGAAGCTTGAAAAATGGGTGATCGACAGAAAGCAGAAGATTATGGAAGAGGAAGGTGTTAAGTTTGTTGTAAACGCTGATGTTGGAAAGAATGTTAAGGCAGAAGACCTTATCAAAGAATATGACAGCGTAATCCTTTGCTGTGGTGCTTCAAATCCCCGTGATATCAAAGCAACAGGAAGAGAAGCTGATGGAATCTACTTTGCAGTTGATTTTCTTACACGTTCTACAAAGCATGTGCTTACAGGAAAGAAAGATGGCTGGGTAGACACAAAGGGTAAGAATGTCGTAGTAATCGGCGGTGGTGATACAGGTAATGACTGTGTCGGAACAGCAGTACGTCAGGGTGCAAAATCAGTAACACAGATAGAAATGATGCCTAAGTTTCCAGATGAGAGGGCAGCATCAAATCCTTGGCCGGAATGGCCTCGTGTCTGCAAGACAGATTACGGTCAGGAAGAGGCTATTGCAGTATATGGAAAAGATCCACGTATATATCAGGCAACTGTAAAAGAATTTATCGCTGACAAAAAAGGTACACTTAAGAAAGTTAAGCTTGTAAAACTTGATGCTAAGAAGGATGAAAAGACAGGCAGACTTAATATGGTAGAGATACCGGGAAGTGAATTTGAAATTCCGGCAGATTATGTTCTTATAGCGGCAGGTTTCCTTGGAACACAGGACTATATCGCAAAAGCATTTGGTGTTAAATTAAGTCAGCGTACAAACGTTGAAACAGCACCGGGTCATTATAAAACAAATGTAGACAAAGTATTTACAGCAGGTGATATGCATCGTGGACAATCACTTGTGGTATGGGGAATCAATGAGGGCCGCAGCGTTGCAAAAGAAGTTGATGAGTTCCTTATGGGTTACACAAATTTATAAAATATAAGTATAGTTTATAAGACGAAAAGAGCAATTTTTTAATTCAATTAGATTGCTCTTTTTTCGCTTTATAGGAAATTTCGATTTTTTAAACATAAACAAAATAACGTATGTTCATCGA
>CAZFFA010000171.1:0-6330 GCA_964517955.1 uncultured Jutongia sp.
TGGGACGGATCCTTTTTCCCAAAGGGATCCGTGGCAAATAAGGAGCTTTTTGAGCGGGGACTGTCAGATTGCTTTTTGGGGGCTTTTTGTGTAAATGAAGCTTCTGAAAAGCAGGTGCAGAAATTCGTTTCTAAAACAAGTGTAGTACATCATTCAATTGATATTGGTGACTATCAAAAAAAAGAAAATTTAAATAAAATTGTACGACCTCTTAAATTTGTTTTTTTGGGGTCTTTTGATAGTCGTAAAAATGTTCCGTTAATTCTTGATTGGATCAGTAAATCAACAAATTGTTTTGAATTTCATTTTATTGGAAAAGGAGAACTTTCTAATAAAATTAAAGAGATGGCGATAAAAGACAAACGCGTTCATTATGAAGGTTTTATTTCAAAAAAAGAGATAAAAAAAAGGCTTTGTGAATATGATTTTTTAGTTCTTCCATCAAAAGAAGAGCCTTTTGGAATTGTTTTAATCGAAGCTTTTTCTGCAGGAGTTCCTTGCATAGTTTCTAATGCGCCTGGTCCACGAGAAATTGTATGTGATGGTATGACTGGATTTCTGTTTGATTTGGAAAATGAAAAAGCGAATTTTGCTTCTGTGATGGATAAAATTTTTTGCTTAAAGGACGAAAAAATAAGTTCAATGCGAAAGTATGCTGCGCTTGAAGCAGAGAAATATGATACGCGAAATGTGGTTAAACTTTGGATTGATTTGATGGATTCTTGCAAATGAAAATAACAGAAGAAAAATTATTTTTAGTATTTTTCATTGCTTTTGTCTCAGTTTTTTCTGTTTATTGGGGAATGTATTCTTATTTGCCTGTCGCACATAGTTTTTATGTTGGAGATGCTGTTTTTTTAGGTGAATTCGCGTGCTCTCTTTTTGCGCTCTTTGTATTGTTCTTTATTCGTAAATCAATTCGGATCCGTAAGGGCTTTTTTTTTAATATTTGTAGCGGATTGTTTTTTGTTTTGCTTCTTCAAATTATCCAGAGTTATTTAAGTTATAGTCAGTCTTTTTCTGTGGTATTGAAAGAGGCTGGATATTATTTAATTGCCATACTTGTTTATATTGTTTTTGTGCAATTCCGAGAAAGATTGACGGTAGAACAAGTAATTGATAGTTTTGCTAAGGCCTCTATAGTTTGTTCTGTAATAGCGCTATTTGCTTTTTTCTTGTTTACTTTTGCAGGAATAAATATTTTAAATGTATCAATTGCAGAAAGTAATTTTCGAAATGGTACACTAAGATTTGATGTAGGGAAAAATATTGTATTTATTGGCTTGATAATTTCATTTGTAAAAGTATTTCGCCAGGAGTATTCGAGATTAGATTTGCTAAACATTTTTCTTGGCGTTTTGCATATCGTAATTGTTATGAAGACGAGATCTGTTGGGTTTTATTTTTTGTCCCTTCTTTTTTTGGGACCTTTTTTGATCACAAAGGTACAAAAAAAATGGAAGTTTTTAATCTTTGAAATTTCGTTTTGTGCTTTGTTACTTTTTGTTATTTACTTTGAAAATCTCTCTAGCGAACTTGATCTGTTGTGGAATGATGATGTTGGAAATGTCGTGAGACAAGATGCTATCAAATTTTATTTAAATCAGTTTTATGATAACCCTGTTTTAGGAATGGGATTTATTGATAGTAATAAAGACAATGCGGTTTCTCACTTGTTGAGAGGGCTGAATCTTCAGTATTATAGAGATGATGTTGGAGTAATAGGTTTCTTAAATGCTTTTGGTGTTGTCGGATTTATATGGTTAATTGTATTTTTAAAAAAAACGATTTCAATGGTTCGTGGAAAATTTGATTATGCATCAAACGTTGTAAAAATGCTTGTTGCTTATTGCATAATAACTTTGCCAAATTTAAGCGTGATGGATCCACAAAGAGTTGTTATGCTATCGATTATTATGGTGTTAATTGAATACAATGCAATGGAAAAGAATAATGTATAATCGTATAAAAAATAGACTATTTGCATCGCTTTTTCAGATATATCTTTTTTTCTGTCGATCTCCACTCGTAGATAAAAATTCTCCAGCAATTGTTGTTTCATTAACAAGCTATGAAGCTCGTTATAATGTTGTTTATTGGGCTATAAAAAGCATTATGGTTCAGACCTTGAAACCTAGGCATATTGTTCTGTATTTAGATAAAAATGTGTGTGAAAAAGATTTGCCTAGACGATTACTTGGTTTAAAGAAATATGGACTTGAAATAAAATGTATTTGTGAGGATATTAAACCTCATAAAAAATATTTTTATGCGATGCAGGATTTTTTTGGACATGTTGTGATAACAATAGATGATGATGTAATGTATGAACCCCAGACAATAGAATCTTTATATAAGTCTTATAAAAAATTTCCTAATGCTGTTTCTGCAAAAAGAATTTGCAGGATGACAAAAAATAAGTTTGGTGCCTTAGATGGTTATAATTCATGGATTGGAGAATATACGGGGGTACTAAAACCTTCGCATTCTTTTTTTGCTACAGGTGTAGGGGGAGTATTGTATCCGCCAGCCTGTTTTGATTTGAAATGGTTTAATGTGAAAAATATTCAGGATCAATGTTTAAATGCTGATGATGTTTGGTTGAAGTATTTGGAAATTATGCATCACCGGAAAGTTGTTTATGCTCCAGGAAAAATGGTTCATCCATATAGCTGTAGAGTAAAAAGTGGATTGCAGGATTCAAATGTGAATTTATCGAAGAATGATGTGTATATAGATAATTTAAGAACTTTTTTTGGTGTGAATCTCGAAGAGTTCATTGAGGACTAAATGATTATAAACTTTCTTTCTTTTCATTCTATACTAAGGAAGAAAAAGACGGGTGTTCAAGTCCATGATTTGAATATTTTACAGTCTTTAATAACGTTAGGGTATGATGTACGAATTTTTGATTTTAACCAAAAAAAAACATACGAGCCTAAAGAATTAAAAAGATGTAACTCTCCTGAAATTCTAAGTCGGGTTGTTTTTTCTCGATTACCTTTTAGATTGGCTGTACATTTACCTGTTTGGATTGTTTTTGGAAAAAATGCTCCTCAAAAAGGGGATATTTGTATTGTCGATTCGTGTGTTCCCAAAGGACTAAAAGGCAAGAAAACTATTGCTATTTTGCATGATTTAATGCCAAAAATTTATCCGGAAAATTATTCGGATACTAAGCCGTATTACAAATATTTACAGCAAATTGGTTTTTTAGATCAAATTTGGGCAAATTCAAATAGTACAAGATCAGATTATAATAAATTTTTCCCATCAGCAAAGGCAAAAAAGGAATGTGTCCCTTGTTGTGTTCTTGAACAGAACATTATGCAAATGGAGGAAAAGTCTCAGAAAGAGTATTGGTGGACAAATAAAAAATACGTGTATTATATTGGGGATATGCGTAAAAATAAGAATTTAAAGATGGCGCTGTGTGCTTTTTTTGAATTTTGTGAGGCTTTTCCTAATGCATATTTTGTTATTGCAGGCTCAAAATCAAAGGAATTTAATAGTTTAAATAAATTAGTTGCTCAGTCAAAAGAATATGCAAATCGTGTCTATTTTGCAGGATATATTTCTGATGAAGAAAAAGAAAATTTAATTTCGAATTCAAAAGGGCTTTTCTTTATTTCGGAGTATGAAGGATTTGGAATCCCTATAGTAGAGGCCTTTCTTAAGGGTGTGCCTGTAATTACAAGTAATTGTTCTTCTATGAAGGAAATTGCAGATGGCGTTGCGGTCTTAGTGAATCCCTATGATAAAGAATCGATCGTTTCCGGCTTGAAAAAAATTTTTGCTGAAAATCAAGAATGGGAAAAGTCTATTGAACAATTGGGATTTGAACGTGCTATGTGCTATAACCAGCAATCACAAATGCGAATTATTGAAGACATCTTAAAACGAATTTAATTAACTATGAAAATTGCCATTTTAACACTATTCTATAATAATTTTAATTACGGCGCCCATCTTCAAGCATTGGCTTTATCAAAGGTTTTTCAAACTTTGAATATGCCTTGCGAAGTAATCCAATTCGATTGGAATGCTTTTTATTCGGTGCCGAAAAATGGTAAGAAGAAAATTTTATTTAAGCGAATACTTCCTTTTATCGTAAGAAAAGTTTTTGGGAAATTGATGAAAAAAAACTTTAGTCGAAGAAGGTCTGCGTTTACTTTTTTTGATGATCGCTGCATAAAGACTTTTTCAGATGTTTTAACAGTTAAAGATCTATCTAGATTAAACGAACTTTATGATGGATTTGTTGTTGGCAGCGATCAAGTTTGGCGTTTTATAAATAGGGACCCAAATGCGAATGCTGCATTCCTTTTAAATTTTACCGAAAAAAAGAAAATGGCTTATGCGGCTAGTCTAGGTTTAAAACACATACCAGTTGATTCAATAAAATTTTTTGAAAAATACCTTCCTTCTTTTGATTTTATTTCTGTAAGGGAAAGACTCTCAAAACATTTACTGTCTCAATATGTTGAACAAAATATAGATGTAACATTAGATCCTACTTTATTATTGACTACTCAAGAATGGTCTTCTTATAAAGCGCCGATTGTTCATAAGAAAAAAAAATATATTTTGTGTTATTTTATTAGTGAGTCAGAAACATTTAGAAAGGCGGCAGAGCTTATTTCGAACGAATGGAATATTGGTTTGTGTTCTATCCCCTATATGTCGATGGGATTTAATAAAGCTGATTTTCTTTTAAAAAGTGAAAAATTATACGATGTTTCGCCTTCTCAGTTTTTGACCTTAATTTCTGAAGCCGAATTGGTGTTGACTGATTCGTTTCATGCTTTGGTCTTTTCATTGCTTTTTAAGAAAAAATTTCAGGTTTTTCTGAGAAAGGAAGGGGCTCAAGGTGGTATGAGCGAGCGGATTACGGATTTGTTGAGTAATGCGGGTTTATCGAATTTGCTAATTGAAGATGAATATTCAGAACGAATTCAAAAAGATACTGAATTGGATTTTGATAAATTTGAGGACTATATTGCGAAAAATAGAGAAAGGTCGATAGATTTTATTTTACAGATGGGCAGGTAAATTATGCTTAAATCGCAACTAAAAATAGGCGCACTGCTTTCTTATGCTGTTCTTGGACTTCGGAATTTAGTGGGGCTTACTTATACTCCATTTATGCTTCGCATGATGGGCAAGTCGGAGTATGGCCTTTATTCTATTGCAGCATCAATCGTAGCTTATTTGACAATCCTTGATTTGGGGTTTGGCAATGCTATTGTTCGTTATACGGCAAAATTCAGAGCCGAAGGAAAGAGCGAAGAACAATACAGAATGTTCGGTATGTTTTTCTTGCTTTACTGCGGAATTGGCCTTTTTGCCCTGCTTGCAGGTGGGGTTTTGTATTACAATGCAGAAAATATTTTTGATGCGTCAATGTCTGCTAATGAGTTGTCCCGTACTAAGGTTATCCTTTTATTGATGGTGTTTAACCTTGCAATAACATTTCCTTTTAGTCTTTTTGGCTCCATTATTACAGCATACGAGCAATTTGTATTTCAGAAGGTTATTGCCATTGTTAGGATTATTCTGAATACGGCTACCATGATTGTCCTTTTGACTTTGGGTTACAAGGCTATTGCCATGGTGGTTGTCACGACCATTTTCAATGTGGTAACTCTCGGAACCAATTATTGGTATTGCAAGCATTATTTGAAAATCAAACTCAAATTTGGCCATTTCCAATGGGGCTTCTTGAAAGAGGTATCTATTTATTCTTTCTGGATATTCTTGAATGCCATTATAGACCGTATTTATTGGAGCACAGGGCAATTTGTACTTGGAGCATATGCTGGCACGGCCGTTGTCGCTGTGTTTGCGGTCGCTATCCAGTTGGAACAGATGTATATGAGTTTTTCTACGGCCATCAGCGGTGTTTTTTTGCCGAAGGTGACGGCTATGGCTGTTCGTGAATCTGATGGTAGGGCGATTTCAGATTTGTTCATCAAGACGGGACGTATCCAGTATTGTGTGATGATTTTGGTGCTAACGGGGTTCTTCCTTTTTGGTCGCCAGTTCATCAATCTTTGGGCGGGCGAGGAATATGATGATGCGTATATCATTGCAATGCTGTTCTTTGTCCCATTGACTGTGCCATTGATTCAGAATTTGGGTATTACTATTTTGCAGGCTCGCAATCAGATGAAGTTCCGTAGCTTGCTTTATCTGGCGATTTCTTTGGTTAGTCTTGGTGCACAGATTCCATTGTCCAAGTATTATGGCGGAATCGGTTGTGCCTGTGCCATTGCTGGGGCGCTTGTTTTAGGGCAGATTATCGTGATGAACGTGTATTATCAGGTCAAG
>CAZFFA010000172.1:0-6324 GCA_964517955.1 uncultured Jutongia sp.
ATATTGAATTTTCAAGGTTCAACACACCTTATTGGTGTGGGAAGTTTGAGTTATTTAATTATTAAATGCGTTTAGTTATTTTATATCGAAGTAAGTAATATACCGGAAAAAGAGCAGATACAATGCCGGACAGAAGTGTCTGGTTGCCTAAAATACGCCATTTCTCACTTTGTGTCGTGTTATTTTATGATAATATATTTTATTGTGGTGATGAAAGGAGAAAATGCTGTGGATCAAAAGCAGACAGCAAAATTGATTCATAAAAATGTTTTTGACAAATAACAATAGTTCAGTTATATAATAAAGTCAGCCTGTTATCAATCGTATATTGGTAAAGCTGATTTATCGGGGTGGAAAAAATTATATATGATACATACCATGACGGATGAAACGTATGCTGTGAACTGCATCCTGGAACTGCCTGATGCAGATAAGAAAAAAGTTATGTTCTGGGTAGCTTTTTTATCAAGGTGTTACTGGATGGCAGGTGCCGTTGTTGGCGGAGTTTTAGGTCAGGTGATCCCATTTTCGCTGGAAGGGATAGATTTCTGTATGACAGCGTTGTTTGTAATCATTTTTATAGACCAGTGGGAGAAAGCAGATACGCATTTTGACACCCATTGATGCCATCGGATAGCAATGTAAGAACAAAGGAAAAATAATATTTATTGTACATGAAAGAAGGTGTCAGACAGGTGAATGGGACAGGGTATATTCTGATTGCGATATTCGTATCTGCGTTAATAACATTTGGGCTGCGTGCGTTGCCATTTGCAGTCTTTCGTGGAGCAAAGCAGATGCCGGATTGGATGAAACAGCTTGGAAATATTTTGCCGTCATCAATCATGGCTGTGCTTATTGTATATTGTCTTAAGGGTGTAAAAAGCAGTCCTACAGGGGTCGGAATCCCAAGCGTGGCAGCAGTAGCTGTAGTTGTGGTAAGTTATAAATGGAAACACAATACATTCCTGAGTATTGTGGCGGGTACAGTTGTATATATGGTGATGATCCATATATTTGCACAGGGTTAAGATATCTTGTTCTCAAATGTCAGGGTATAGAGTGTTCATTTTGGAAAAAGGGGTTATAGAGTGAAAAATCCATATACGAAAGATTTTTCACTCTATGCACCCAAAAAACGTGCGTAGAAATGAGGATTATTATGAAAAAGAATAAAATGATTTTTTGGTGCATAGCTGCGATAATTTATCTTATGCTTGCAATATTTTTCGTGACAGATGGAAGTATATTTATAGGATGTCTTTGGGGAGCACTTTCAGTATTGTATTTTATAAAAATATTTTGTATATTTAGAAAAGAACGTTCTGAAGAAAAACAGAATAACATGTAAAACAGCAATGTTAAATGTAACAGACTGGAAGATGTATTATGAAAGATTATCTAAAAAAGGAGGACTATTATGCCATTTATTGATTCAAAATTAACTGTAAAGGTTTCTAAGGAAAAAGAAAATGCTATTAAAAGCCAGCTTGGACAGGCAATATCTATACTAAGCAAGCCTGAGAGCTTTCTCATGGTAGGTTTTGATGATGAATATTCACTTTATATGGGTGGAGAAGAGGTTGAGAAAGGTGCATATGTAAGCGTAAGCCTTTTTGGAGCTGCCTCATCTGAAGCATATGAGAAGATGACAGCCGCTATCTGTGATATATATGCGAAGGAACTTGGTATTCCAGGAGATAAGGTATATGTCACATATCATGGAGTAAATGACTGGGGTTGGAATGGACGGAATTTCTAGTGCAATAGTTGTATAAATACAGAATATAACAGGGTATAACAAAGTGAACCTGAACACTTTGTTATACCCTGTTATTGTGCGGTTTTACGTCTTTTAAACGGTTTATAGATAATTATATAATAAAATACATAAAGCAGTAATGCACATAAAGCATCTATAAATGAGTGCTGTTTAAGTAAAAGTGTTGACATGCAGATAAGTACACATAATATTGTTGAGCAAAGACGTACAGCACGTTTGTCTTTGAAATACCAACTGTCAGATATTGCCACATTTATTGCAATCGCATTGAATACATGTATGCTCGGGCAGACATTGGTATCTGTATCAGTAGCATAGAGTATGGATATGATCTGCGTAAATATATTGTCTCTTTCAAATGTATGCGGCCTCATGTTCTGGGCATTTGGAAAGATTGTATATATCAGAAGTGAAGTTGTCATTCCAAGCAGCAGAACCGCTGTACATCTATAAAAGTCATCAAGATGCTTTGTCTGAAAAAATAGAAATACAAGGCTGACAGCTACATACAAAAACCACAGCAGATATGGAATTATAAACATTTCACAAAAAGGGATATAATCATCTACAAAGCAGTGAATGTAAGTAAATTTTACATCTGTGCGTTTCTCAAGATATATAAACCATGTGAGATATATAGGAAGGTACAATATCAGTATGGCATGTTTATATTTAAATAAAAATGATTTGATTTTTTTCATAAGTTACCACTTTCTAGAATGTTTCCAGTCGATTTCATTTCGTATATATTCAAAGGTTTTTTCTTCGCCTTCGGCGGCAAGCATATTTAGAAGTTTCTCTATAAGTTCTCTTGTATCAGGATGAAGTACATAATGATCCTGATTTTTCATATAGTATTTCAGTGGATATGAATCATCATATGTATTACGATTATAATTTTTACTTGCGGCTATTCTGTCACAGAACATTTCTATTATATAACGTGTTGGCATAGGCATCCCGACAAGCCCTTTTGATGGGTCGAGACCATAATCGATCCAGTATTCAAAGTGATGACGATTTCTGCCTTTGTGGTGAAGCCATGCAGATGAATAAAAATGATCCTCTTTCTCACCGAAGTTCGGGCTTCTTTTGCCACCCTGATAATATTTTACTCCTTTAAAAAATTCAACCGGGTTATATTTGGACCAGTCATGCATAATTCCCTGTTTATATAAACCTGCTTTAAAGCAGTAATGTCTTACAAGTTTTTTGTGATGCAGTATTGTTCCAAGATGTCCCCAGAAATTATGCCATAAGTTCATATATACCTCCTAGTTAATTTGACCATTCATTATACCAATAAAATAATGTGGTTTGCATTATAGGTATAAACAGTAATATAATAACTATGTTATATGTTTTGCAATACATAGATTATCTAGGCTATGATAGTATATTTAGCAGATTTTTTCAATTGCAAAAGAGAATATAGTTGAAATATTTAAAAAAATTTAATATGTTGAGGTCAAAGGGCATTTGCACAAACTGATGCCATTGATTGCTCAAAAATAAGGTATAAAAAATAGATACAAGAGAGGTAGAAATGTTTATATTAGATTACATATATAGAATATTTTATACGGTAATATCATTAAGTATAGTGGGACTATTGCTTGTACCGGTTGTTTTGCTGATCAGGACAGCTATATCAAAAGCACCACGCAGGTGCATGGTCTGGTTATGGATGCTTTTTTTTATCAGGATTATATGTCCGGTGTCATTGTCAAGTGTGTTGTGTGTAAATACGGAATGGAACAGAGGCTATCATATACTTATGCGCAGAGCTGGTCTTGATATGCCGGATGTTACGGGGATTATGACAGGCTGGTTTACAGTGTTTACAGGCAGGATAGAGACAAGCACAAGTTACCGTGTGTGTGCGATTGTATGGGTGGCAGGAGCAGCTTTGATAATGCTGTATGCTTTTGTCAGACAATGCAGTCTTAAGCGCAGGTTGAAAAATGCAGAAAAGGTTTATGGAAGGGTATATCAGGCAGAAGGTCTTGGCAACCCCGTTATTGCAGGTGTATTTATAAAGAAGATATATCTTCCGGGAGACATGAAGGCGGCAGATGCAAAATACGTTTTATCACATATGGAAAATCATCTTAAGGGAAAAGATAGTTTTCTTAGAACTATAGTATTCATAGCAATGTCTATACATTGGTTCAATTTGTTGATATGGCTTTCATTTTATCTGTTTAATGTTGATATAGAATTGTCAGCAGATGACAGGGTTATAAAAGCTGCAGGTCTGGATGCGGCGAAAGATTATGCACAGGAAATAATAAATATGTGCAGCAAGGATAGTATGCCATATTCGTTTTATACTTTTAAAGAAAGATATGCCCGAAAAAGGGCATTAAGAATGCTTTATTATACAAGACCTCTTAAGAAATCAAAGCAGATATTTATACTTGTGTGGCTGCTTTGCTTTGTATGGTGGTTTATGCTCAGACCTTTACAGATATTGTGGAATGGCGGTATGTTAAATGGCAGCATAGAAAATCAGAAAAAAGAGTCAGGCCTATTTGCAGAAGATGATAATCAGACTATTGCCAAGCTTACGACGGTGTCACCGGAAGGTCTTAACAGAATCGTTGAAATAGTTATGACAGATGGTACTCACAAAGAGGGCGAAGGATATGATGGATCATTTCAGATAGTATTTTGCGATTCATTTGGAACGGAACTTACAAAGGTAAGTCTTAATGATGTATTTCGGGAGTCTGTTGGTGAAAAGCTGCATTTTGATGAGGGGATGATAATGTATGCAGATGATTACAATGGAGATGGGATTCAGGAGGTAGTTATTGGTCAGAATATAGGTGATTCAGACAAGAGCTTTACTAAGGCTACAGGCGAAATCAAAAACAAAGATAAACAGCAGGTGAATGAGTATTATATGTGGGATATAGAAGCTGGTACAGTGAAGAAGACAGCGGGACCTATATATACCACAACAAAAGATAATACTGAAAAACAGTCATGTAAATTTGATGTTATCAATAGGGGAAAAGGTATATTTGGCGTAAAAATAAATGGGCAAAGTACATATTATAAGTGGAATAAGAGTAAGGAAACATATATCCAGAAAGCATATACAAGCAGGCAGATAAAGGCATTGAAGAAAAAGCAGAGCGATGAGGATGAAGGCAGTTTTAACAATACTCATACATTGAAAGACAGCAGTGGAGATACTGTTGTTAAGGTGTCTACGAAAAAGGATGATACACAGAGTGAGGCAATAAAAAGTGTAGAGATAACCCCAGGTGATTTTGCCAAAAAATATAATGACATAGAAGGATATTACTGTGATATCCAGTGGGCAGAATGTGTTGACACTGCTGAAAGATATGCTGTTCTTACATACAATGGGAAAAAAGCACAGACATTTACTGTCTATGATACAAAGAGCCAGGATATATTTTACAAGAATGAAGATGGCAACAAAATGCTTGGGAAGATTTTCAGGGAATACAATGGAACGGATATAAGCTTTAACAGTGACAATATAGTTGTATATAGCCTTAAGGAGATAGACGGAGATTCACTCACGATAGATTTTGCAGCAGATACAGCAGAAGATACAACTATCAAAGGTACATTCAAATACGATGTATCATCAAAGAGATACTCTGGTTTTTCATACAGTCAGACAAAATAGAGGTTAAACTATTATAAAAAGGAATGTCGATTATTTAGAATCGCATTCCTTTTTTTCGATATCAGATATATATTTTGTAAGTTCGTCGAAATGACCGGAGTATATCACTTTTAAAAGTGAATCTGTAGTTCTTAGTGCTTTTGCAATTACAATGTTTGATAAAGTGCCTTTTTCCATAATATCAGCAAATTCATCCATATCAACAACTTCAACATGACCATCCGGATATACAAGTACGTCTATAAGCAGGTCGTTGAAAGTATAGCTGTTAATGGCTTTATCAAAAATTGTTTCAATGATATCACAGTACCAATATACGAGGGAACCGTTGCAGTCAAATATTTTGCTTACCTTTATACCTTTTTTCAGGAAGTAAGCAGATATACCGGTGGATATATCCTTTCTCGGTTTGAGAACATTCCATCTGGTTACTATAACATCATCTGTGGCCATGAGTATAGTGTCATCCTTCAGTTCTATTATCTCATCTGGCATGAATCTTTTTCTAAATAATTTTATTTTGTCCATATGTACCACATGCCTCTCTTTGGAAATTATATTAGGATAATTATAATCATGACACAAAAGAAAGTAAAGAACCAATTATAAATTTAATTAAAAAATAGTAACAGTTCAGCTATAAAAATATAATAAGCAATATTTGAGCTTGCTCATTGTATTGCTTATTATATTTTTATAGTGGAACTGTTACAAAAAATATAAAATAGATTAATAATCGTATTATTTATATATTTTTGTGATATTATTTGTGTTAATTTGTTGAATATATGCCATATTGTGAAAAGTAACAGGGTGAGAATCAATTTCGCTGTCTTACATCAAGCTGATATAGCCTAGTTGCAGATATATC
>CAZFFA010000173.1:0-6236 GCA_964517955.1 uncultured Jutongia sp.
CGTAAGACAATCCGAGCGAGAGCGTCTCTTTTTATGGAATAAATATAGGAAATTCTTTTTAGAAAATATCATGGTCGCATTTTTAAGAATCATTTAGCAAACGCCACAGAAAAGCTACATAAATGATATACAAATCACAGTTTATTATGATATGATGCAAGGGTCAAGCTACCAGATAGCAATGTATGTATACACCCCTATTATACTCTAAAAGAAAGGAATTATTTTATGAATAATATAATAAAAAAGAAAGCTCCTGCAAAGATTAACCTTACACTCGATGTAACCGGACGCCGTCCAAATGGATACCACGATCTTTGCATGATCATGCAGACAATTGATGTTTATGATGAACTGTCATTTGAGGCAATCGAAGATGACAGGATAGAATTTACTATGAATAAAGAACTGCCGGATAAGATTCCACCCGAAAAAAATCTTGTATACAAAGCTGCACTTCTTATGAAAGAGAAATATAATATTCCGGACGGAATAAAGATACATCTTACCAAAAATATACCCGCTGCAGCAGGACTGGCTGGTGGAAGCTCTGACTGCGCAGCAACTCTTGAAGGAATAAATGAGCTTTTTTCACTTGGTCTTTCCACAGATGAGCTTTGTAAAATCGGTGTTACTTTAGGTGCTGACGTGCCTTTCTGCATCAAAAAGGGAACACAGCTTTCAGAGGGAATCGGTGAAATTCTTACAGAGCTGCCATCACTCCCTCCTTTATGGGTACTTCTTATCAAGCCTGATATATCGGTAAGTACAGCATATGTGTATACTCATCTTGACCTGCCATCACTTAAATATCATCCTGATACAGATAAAATGATAGAACGTATAGAAAAAAAGGACTGTGCAGCTATAGGCTCCCTCTTGTCAAATGTGCTTGAAACTGTCACCATACCTGAATATCCTGTCCTTGATAAACTTAAGGAATATCTTAGAGATAATGGTGCAATAGGCTCTCTTATGAGTGGAAGCGGTCCAACTACATTTGGGCTCTTTCAGGATGAGATACAGGCAACGATGGCATACCGTAAAGCTTTTGCAGACTTTCCGGATTATGATGTTATATTGTGCCGCACAAAAATTCCGGAATAAGTTCTTAAATAAATAAAAACTATCCCCTGTTAATTCCTATTATTATAATGTCGATATATAATATGACGTAAGTATCAATTTACTAAATTATTTATCAGATGATTAAAGTGCAAAAAACATTTTGACACCTTAATCATTAAATTAGAAACTATAATTGTCAAAGGATTGACTACAGATGTACTACCCAAATCTTATATAAAATCCGTGTAGTACACATTAACGAAAAGGAGGTTCGATATGAGTTTATCATCAATCAGTGGTTCAGCCACTACAGATTACACAGCTAAGACAAAATCAACCACTACATCAAAAGCAGATTCCAGCAAGAAACCAGATTCAGTAAAAAATTCTGATGCATCCGGTGCAGCTTCTTCTGCTTCTTCCAATGATGCAGTTGTATATGAGAAATCAAAAGAGACAAAAAAAGACAGCGCAAACACTATCTACAATAAAGATGCAGTTGTCAAAAAGCTTAAAATGGATCAGCAGTCAAGAGCCGATTCACTCCAGAGTCTTGTTGAGAAACTTCTCCATAAGCAGAAAGGAACTTTTGATCTTGCATCCGGCAAAAATCTTGCATCACAGTTTCGTCAGGCAGCTTCCGTAGCTGACGCTGATACTATCAAGAAAGCACAGGAAGATATATCTGAAGATGGGTACTGGGGTGTCAACAAAACATCTGACAGACTTGTAAGTATGGCAATTGCCCTTTCAGGCGGTGACACTGACAAAGCAGATGAAATGATGAATGCTATCCAGAAAGGATTTGACAAAGCCAAAAGAGCATGGGGCGAAGATTTACCTGATATCTGCAAGCAGACACTTGAAGCTACAAAGCAGAAGATGAACGACTGGAAGAATGGAAAGACAACAGCCGAGGATTATGCAGATTATCTGTCATAATAATTTGGTATATTGCAAAATCAGATCGAAAACTTTATAAATGCAATTTTCATACAAAAAATGCCAGATACATATTTATATAAAATAAAATGCATCTGGTATTTTTTTACTTTGGCACATCCGGATAAGGTGTTGCATTTGGCTTTTCTTTTACTTCCGCTTTTCTTTCCTTATCCGCCTGTTTTATATTGAAGTTTACGACACATGCCTGCCTCGTATAGATTTCAGGATCGTCCGGATCGGCATATTCTATCTTTCCGTCCGGTCTTACAACTTTTACCTGACCATTCATGATTGATCCGTCTTTAAGCCAGTATGAGTTGTCGACTTTTGGAATAATGTTCTGGTATTTAACATACTGTTCTGTAGTAAGAGGGAAAAATCGCTCTTTCATCTCACCTTTTTTGGCAGGCTTGTCAATATACTGCTCAACCATTATTGCACGCTCTTCACTCGAAAATCTAAGCTTATATTTTTTATTCAGCCAGTTTCTGTAAGAAGAGATAAGCCAACTCGTTTTTTTGCCCTTGTCAAATTTAACCTGTTTATTGATATCTTCTTTTATAAGAAGTGCATTGTCACCATCCTTATCAAGAACGATCCATGTAGTTTTTCCAAGAATAACTGAGTCTCCCGGCTCTGCCTTTTCAATATACATCTGCTCAAGTCTTCTCTTCATGACAGGTGCATTGAGCTTATCCTCTGCCTTTTTATAATTGTCAAGTGCTTTTTCATAGTCGCCGTTTCTGTATGCCTCGTCACCAAGTGCACAATAACATTTCTTCATCTTGCCGGAACCACCGAGTATACCATGTGCCGCCTTGTAATTGGCTATTGCAGCAACATATTCACCCCTCGACTGGTGTATAACACCTTTTAGCAATGGAAAAAATGGCGTATTTACAAATACGATCAGCAATGCCGCCAATATTGCAACAGCTATTCCTCTTCGTTTATATGCAGCTATCGTCTCCAGATGGCTTATTGCCTTTTCACATTGTTTGATATGCTCATTACATTCAGAAACATTATATTTATATTTTTTAACCCTGTTAAAATTTTCTATGGCATCATCATAATCACTTTTTATCTTTGCCTTTTTCTGCCTGTCCACAGCCTTTTCATACACAGCTTTAGTGCCGGCTTTTTTGGCATCTTCAGCCATCTTTCTGCACTTTTGTGCCAGACTTTTTGAATCTTTGAAATCGCCAAGCTTTTCAAATGAGTCTGCCGCACTCTGTAGTGTAAGTACCGTTCGCTCAAATCTGCTTGTAAATTCTACTGCATCCATAAGTTCTACAGTTTCATTGTACATTATTTCTTCTGGGGAAAGCTTAACAGCTTTCTTTTTACTGACCTTATCAACCGCTTCTTTCGACATCGTCATATATTCTCCATTTCTAAATAATCCCATTAAATATATACAACCAGACAATCATCTTGTCAAATTTTTAACCCATTTATATTTTCTAAAATGTATCAAAACCCATGGTATTTTTCCCACTTCGTCTATACATGTACATGCATAAACTACTACTGGCCAATTGAAAATATATGTTCCAACCGCCGCAAGCGGGATTGCTATTCCCCACATGCATAATGCAAGACTATACATATCAAACATTGTGTCTCCACCGGCACCAAATATTCCATTTATCGTTACATCATTTATCGAACGCCCGATCATATAAAATGCTATGACACCAAACATTCCCACAAGATACTCTTCTGCTTTTGGTGTAAGATTTACAAAGTTCAATATAACCGGCGCTGATACAGCCATCAGAAATGTCATCAAAAAGCCACATGCTACAGATATTTTAAGTAATCTGATACCATACTTCTTACCCTGTTCAAGTTCTCCTGCTCCAAGTTCATTTCCAACAATGATACCTGCCGCACTGGAAATACCTCCACTAATACAGCAGATTATGTCCCTTACAACAGCCGCTACTGAATTGGCTGCCGCTGCATCTGTTCCAAGGTGTCCCATAAATGATGAATATGATGTAAATCCAACACCCCAAAACAGACATGCTCCAAGAAGTGGAAGGGCACATTTACAAAAGTCCTTTATAAGCTGTTTATTTCTCTTAAACAGACGTCTTATATCAGGATGAATATATCCCGGTTTATATGAGATTATAATAGAACAGCAAAGTTCCAATATTCTTGCTATAAGTGTTGCTAACGCAGCACCACGCACTCCCATACGGCTGATACCAAATCCGCCATATATAAATACAGCATTTAAAACTATATTTACACAAACTGTAGCTGAGCTTATGACAGCAGTTGTTTTCACATGTTCACTTGTTTTCATCATCACAAGATAACATTGTGATATTCCGGTTATAAGATATGAAAAACCTGCAATACGAAGATAACTGACTCCATAGTCTATAAGTACAGTTTCATTGGTAAATATAAGCATTAAATTTCGTGGAAAAACCATGCATGCAGCAAAGAAAACCAATGATACAAATCCGCAAAGTCTGATTGCTATACAGAAGATATCATCAAACATCTTTATATCGCCCTTGCCCCAATACTGTGCACCAAGTATTCCAAGGCTTGATGTTGCCGCTGCCAGAAACATATTTTGTATAAATTGAATCTGTGTAGCAAGCGATACCGCAGACATGTAGTTCTGATTAAGTCCGCCGAGCATAAATGCATCCGCTACAGCCACCAGCGCAAGCATCAGATTTTGCAGTAAAATCGGTATCATAAGCTTCCAAAGCTTTTTATAAAATACTGTATCTTTAAACATAAATATAAACCTTTCATCCTTAAGTATCAGATGACCAAAAGATCAGCCTGCTGCGCAGTTTTTTTATTTGTCCTCTTTATCATCTTCCCGATAACTATTGGTTTCACTATCCCACTGGCTGCTGCCACTGTAATAATCCTGTCCATACTGAGTCGTCTGATTATTCCACTGGCTTCCGTCATTGTTCTGGTACTGCTGGTTGTTCCACTGGCTTCCACCGTTATTCTGGTACTGCTGGTTGTTCCACTGATCTCCGCCATTGTTCTGGTACTGCTGGTTGTTCCACTGGTCTCCGCCATTGTTCTGATACTGCTGATTGTTCCACTGGCTTCCACCGTTATTCTGGTACTGCTGGTTGTTCCACTGGCTTCCGTCATTATATCCACTCTGGTCATACTGTGCATAGTCAAGACCTCTAAGTTTACGGTACAAAGCAGCTTTAGTCAGATATACATATGGTGTTACATAAAAAATACCAAGAAGTCCACATGTCATTCCAGTCAATATATACCAGCCAATAAATGAAAGATCAAGAACCCATGCATTGAATTTATTGCCCATCATGAGCTCTTTACTTATTCTGAATGCCTCTGATGTATCAATATCCGGATCATCACCTATAATATAAGGTACAAGGTAATACTCATATGATTTGACTATTCCCGGAATTACAAATAAAAGTGACCACAAAAATGTGTACAACTGTTTTAAAAACATGATCTTGACAACATTCATGTATGAACCTTTAAATGCATATCCAAATTCACCTATTCTTGTATTCATCACAAGACTTCTGTTGAAAAATCTGTGTCCCCCCGCAATAAGAGGATTAAATAAAAATATTGAAATAGCAAGGCCTATCACTGTTATGACTAATGCCATAACTATAACTCCACCTATAACAAGTGATAGTTCCGGTGAATCTGCTAACTTTTGTATATACGGTTTTAGGGCCTTTATCCCCTGTCCGCTCCAACCATTTCCAATTACTGATGCTCCCGCTGATGTCAGTGAATCCGCATCATAATCTCTTAATGACTTTTGTAGATCACTATATGATGTTCTATACGATGATGAACTTCCGATATTGCCACTAAGAAATGCTAGAATAAATCCACCAAGTACAAGAATCCAATAATTACATCTAAGCGCATTTTTTGCTCTTTCTTTAAGTTCTGCTCTAGTCCACATAAATTTCCTCCCTCTTTTTCTAAAAATATATCTTTTGGTGTATTTATCCATTCTACTTTAAAAAGTGATATATGTCTACAGCCAATAAAAACGAATAAATTTCGCTGTCTGTTTTTTGATACGTAAAACGCATAAATGATATAAGATTTTTACTCAGGGACGGCTCCCGCCTCGGATGAATGTACGTAGCAGTGCATAAAAGGGCATACTAGTCTCCGTTTCACTCCGGTCCGCACATAACAGAGGTCCACCGGACCTCTTG